>CAMLLF010000008.1 GCA_946480705.1 uncultured Lysobacteraceae bacterium
CTGCACGCGCCGAGATGGGCCGAGCGCGCGGCCGACATCGGCGCAGATCGAGAAGCGGCGCAGGTCCACATCGGGCTGCTCTGCACGGTCGCAGACCGAAAACAGCGTGTAGATCGGCGGCTGCAGCATCTGCGCCTGGATGAAGGCTGCCTGGAATTGCAGCTCATCGGCCGACCAGCCGGAGGCCGTACCCGGCGGTGACCAGACCGATTCCGGATGCCGCTTGGCCACGTCGACGAGCGCGCGCAGGTAGTCGGCGCGGTAATCGTCGAAGCGGCTGGCGGCGGCCATGCGCGCGAGCGTCGAATCGACCGCGAGCGCGTCCTTGTTCTGCCAGGACTGATGCAGCGCCGGCAGCCAGGCCAAGCCATTGTCGGACTCCAGTCGCATCAAGGCGTCGTAGTTCGCCGGCAGCAGCGCCGGCGCGCTGCAGCCGCCTTCGCCGCCCGGCATTGCCGTCGCGGCCATCCACTGCACGAGCGCGTCCTCCGGATCGGCTGCCGCCGCGTTGCGCAGCAGCGCCGCGCGCTCGGCGCTCGACACCGCGCCACCGGGCGCATCGAGGTAGACGAACTGCGACGCGATCGCCCAGTCGCGCGGCGCGGCGCTTTCGCGCAGGCTCGTGAACAGCTTCGTCGCGCGCGTCCTCGCATCGTCGAGCTGCTGGCGCACGTCGGGCGGCAGCGACGCCAGCAGCGACTCGGCGTCGAACTCGGCGGCGGCGGGCGCCGTGGTGTCGGCGCGACCCGTGCCGGCCGCGACGACGGCCAGGGCGATGGCAAGACTCAGGTGGCGGACGGCAAGCAGCATGGCGGTCTCCAATGGCGTTCGGGAATCGCGACGACGGCAGTTCCGGCGTCGGCTGCGATGCCCACCGTCATTTGGCGCCGCGGATGATCATCGGCGCTCGCTTTCGCGTGCGATCCCGATTCCCGATTCGCCTAGGCCTCCGCATAGAGCATCGCCGCCGACTCGGTCATGCGCGGCACGTAGCCCGGCGTGGTGTAGGCGAGATTGATCGCGACGCGGCTCGCGTCGACGGTCAGCGGCGCGACGCGATGGGCCGTGGTGTCGGCCTTCAGCAGGTACGCGTCGCCGGCACGCAGCGGCAGGCGGATCGGATTCTCCTCGAGCTGCGCGAGCGAGGTCGCGTTCGGCACCATCTCGGCATAGCCGCCGCCTTCGGCGCCCGGCGATTCCATGATGATCACGAACGACAGCGGGTAGTCGTCGTAGTGCGCGCCGAACGTGTCGGAGCTCTGGCGCAGCTGGTTGATGACGTAGCGGTCGATGTCGTCGGTCAGCGGCAGCACGCGCTCGCCGACGATCTCGCTGAGGAAATCGAGCAGTTCCGGCGCGGTGTAGATCGCCGGGACCCACTGCGACAGCTGCTCGATCGTGTTGCCGTTGACGACGTTCATGCGGCGCGGCGAGTTGTCCATGCAGGCCATCAGGAAGTCGCGGCGCATCGAGCGCTGCAGCAACCGGTCGACGTCCTCGCGCAGCTGCGCGAAGAAGCCGCTTTCGACGAAGCCCGGAAACGCGACGTGATGCAGCCTGTGGTAGTGCGCGGCGAGCGCCGGCGTCTGCGCGGCGGAAGGATGGTAGAGATCGTTGCGGAACATGGCGTCACCTGGATTCAGTCGAAATACGATTCGAGGCCGCCGCGGCGGCGCACGTCGAGCGTGCAGCAGTGGAAGCCGCCGCCGAAACGATTGAAGTTGATCAGCGAGTGCGGGATCGGCTCGAAACCCCAGCGCTCGAATGCGCGCAGCAGGCCTTCCTCGCTCGCCTCGACGAACACGCGCTTCTCGTCGAGCATGAAGGTGTTCGCGACGATCCAGTCGCTGCACATCGAGAATCCGCCGAGTTCGAGCGCGGGTTTCGGCGCGATGAGTTTTTCCCAGCCGTCGAACATCGCCGGCAGTGCGTCGATGCGCTCGGGATTGATCAGTACCTTGCCCGGCGCGAGCGGCGTGAACGTCGCGTCGATGTGCATCGGATGCGTGTCGTTGACGGCGAGCGTGTGCACGCGATAGCCCTCGCCGAGATGGCGCTGCAGCCACGCAATGCCCAGCGCGTTCGTCACGTTGCTGCGCTGCGCGAAGATGTCGCGGCCGCAGCGCGCGAAATCCGCCGCGTCGAACAGCGGCTCGAATTCGCTGACGGCGTAGACCATGTCGTCCATCGACGTCGGGTGACGGAATTCCGCGTTGTAGGCCGCGTCGCACAGTTCCGGCTTCGGCGCGGCGGTCCAGCGTGCGCCGCGGCGGAAATAATCCTTGAGCAGCGGACGGAACGGATGCGCCTCGAAATAGCGGCTGCGCCAGGCCATCGGCGCTTCGATGATCTCGTCGCCGACGACGAGGAACGCATCGCGCGGCATCGCCGAATACAGGCTGCCGCGCGCGCGGAAGTGCGGCGTCGCGAACGGCACGGTCTGATCGGCCGCATCGGGCCGGCGCACGGTGACGCCGGCCCGTTCTAGCAGCGCGACGAAGCCGTCGAGTTCCTCGCGCGCGCGGTCGAGCATGTCCTGCGGAAAGCGCTCGCCGCCGTGGCGGCGGAAGAACGCCCAGGCGCTTTCGGGCATCGTCGATTCCAGCGTGACGTGCCATTCCGGCACGACCGCGTCGTCGATGCGGCCGACGATGGTTTCCTCGAGCGGGTCCCATTCGTTGTGGGAATTGACGACCGCGGCCGCATCGAACGCGGCGTCGCGCGGGTATTCCAGCGTTTCAAGTTTTCCCATTGTGGTCGGTCCTTGTCGAAGTGGGCCGGCGCGGCGCGCCGGGTCAGTCCTTGGCGCGCGCCGCGAGGCGGCGGTCGAGTTCGCGGCGGCCCGCGCTGCGCCACAGCGCCGCGGCCGACACCAGCAATCCGAGGCCGAGTACCGCGATCAGCACGGCGGCGCCGGCACCCGGCCCGCGGCCGACGAGCGCCGCGATGGCGGTCGGCGCCTGCTGCAGCCAGGGCTGCAGCACGTGCTCGGCGAGCCATGGCGCGCCGAGGCACGCGGGCGGCAGCAGCAATGCCGACAGCGCGCCGACCGCGGCGAACGCGCGGCCGCGCAGCGCGGGTTCGATCTCGCTCTGCCAGACGCTGCGCACCGCAGCCGCGCCGAACTGGCTGCACGCATACAGCGCGAACAGCAGTGCGCCGGTCGCGAGTACGTGCGGCGCCATGCCGAGCGCGAGCAGCGACACGCCCATGCCGGCCTGCGCAACGACGACGAGCGCCGTGCTCGGGCGGCGGCGGTGGAACAACAGCAGCGCCCCGCCTGCAGCCATGCCGAGACCGCTGGCCGAGAGCAGCAGGCCGAGCGTGGCCGCGTCGTGGCGCAGCAGCACGAGCGGCGTCAGCAGCACCTGCAGCGCCGCCATCGCGAAGCCCGCGGCGAGCGCCGCAACCAGGAGCCCGCGCAGCGCGCGATCCCCGCGCAGACGCGTCCATCCCGCGCGGATTTCCTGCAGACGCGAGACCGCCGGCTCGTCGCGCGACGCGGCAGCCGACTCGCGGATGCGCGCCGCCGCAAGGCAGGCGACGGCGACCGCGAACGTCGCGAGATCGATCGCGAGAATGCCGGCGAGTCCGGTCACCGCGACGAGCAGTCCGCCGGCGAGCGGCGCGAGCAGCGCGCTCGCGGCGAAGCCGGTCTCGATCAGCGCGTTCGCGCGCACGAGATCGCGTGGCGCAATCAAGGACGGTACCAGCGCGCGATAGGCGATCTGATGCGCCGTGGTCAGCACCGCGTTCGCGGCGACCAGCAGCACGATCTGCCAGAGCGCGAGCGTCGAGCCGAGCACGATCGCGAGCAGCATCATGGTCAGCAGCGCGGACGCCGCGTCGGCGGCCAGCATCAGCCGATGCCGCGCGACGCGGTCGCAGAGCATGCCGAGCCACGGCGCGGCGAGCGCGGCCGCGATCGCGTTGACGAACACCACGCTGCCGAACGCGAGCAGCGAGCGCGTCTCGCCGAACACCCAGACCGACAGCGCGAACGTCGTCATGGCCGAACCGAACGCCGAGACGGTCTGACCGGCCCAGACGAGCAGGAACGCGCGCGCGGCGGGTTCGCGCCAGCGCGATCGCGACAATGCCGCTGCGGCCGGCGCGTTCATGCGGCGCCGCCGGCCGATGCGTCGAGCAGCGCGGCGAGTTGCGCGGCCAGCGCGTGCACATGAGGCGGCTGCAGGCAGGTGTAGTGGCTGCCGGGAATCGTCTGCACGCGCCAGTCGGCAAGTGCCGGATCCCAGCCGAGGCCGGGACCCAGATGACCGAACAGCGCCGCGTCGTCGGCCCGGAACAGCACGGCTTCGCCGGGATAGCGCTGCGGTTCGTACGCACGCGTCGCCGTCGCGATATCGCCCTGCATCGTGCGCAATCGAGCGAACGTCGCCACGTCGATGCCGGCGGGCAGCGCTTCGTCGTCCGCGGTATCGGCACGGAGCATGGACTTGCTCCAGCCCGAATCGACGAGGCCGAGCAGCGCGACCGGTTCGCCGGCCTGCGCGAGCTGGCGCGCGATCTCGAACGCGATCGTGCCGCCCTGCGACCAGCCGAGCAGGCGATAGGGCCCGCGCGGCTGCAGCCGGCGCAGCGCCGCGATGTAGAACGCGGCCATCGTCTCGAAGCTCGTGAGCCGCCGATCGGATCCCGCGAGCGCCGGCGCCTGCAGGCCGTACAGCGGCTGGTCTTCGCCGAGCGCCTCGGCCAGCGCGCGATAGCAGGCTACCGATCCGCCCGCCGGGTGCACGCAGAACAGCGGCGCGCGGCGGCCGTGCGGCTGGAGCGCGACGAGCGAGAGTTCCGCCGCGCCGGCGCTGACGTCGGCGACGGGCTCGGACTGCAGGTCGAGCGCCAGCAGCGCGTCGAGCCCGTCGCGGTAGGCGTCGGCGAACCTCTGCACGGAAACACGCGACAGGCGCTCGCGGCCGTAACGCACGGCGAGACTGAAGCGGCCGCCCGTGACGAGGCCGACGAGATCGATCTCATGCAGCCGCTGCTGTTGCGCGGCGCGCGGATGCCCGGTCGCTTCGCGCGCGACGGCGAACGGCCCCTGCGCGGCCACGGCCTGATCGAACTGGCCGAGATAGTTGAAGCTGACCGGCGGCTCGCCAGCGGCGTCGAGGCGGCCGGCCTGGCACAGCAGACCGTAGCCCGCGCCGCGTCCGGGAACGGCTGCGAGCTGCCGCCGCACATCGGCCAGCGCCTGCGCCGCGCTGCAATCGGGCGCGAGCGTCAGCCGCAACGGATGATTCACCGTGAACCAGCCGACCGTGCGCGATACGTCGAGACCGGTCTGCGGTGCGTCGCGGCCATGGCCTTCGAGCGCGAGCGGCACGGCGGCCTCGCCGGTCCAGGCGCGCCACGCGAGCGCGAGCGCCGTCAGCAGCAGCGCGTTCACGCCGCCGTCGGCGCGCTGCAGCAGCGCAGCGGTCTGCGCGGCCGGCAAGGTCAGCGTGATCGTGTCGGTCGTGTCTTCGCGGCGGCTGCCGTTCGCGTCGACCGGCAGCGGCGTTGCGGACGGCGGCCGCTGCGCCGGCCAGTACGCGATTTCCGCGGCGGCGGCGTCGATCGCCGCGGCGCCGCGCAGCGCCTGTGCGTGGCGCCGGTACGACGCGGTCTTCGGCGGCAGCGACACATCGGCCGAGGGCGGGGCTGCCAGCGACTGCAGGTCGTCGAGCAGGATGCGCCACGACACCGCGTCGACGAGCAGGTGATGCGCGAGCAGCCAGAGCCGCCGCTGCGTGCCGTCGGCGCTTTCGTACCAGATCGCCGCGAACAGCGGACTGCCGTCGAAACGAAACGCGCCGTGCACGGCCTGCGCATGCGCGGTCAGCGCGCCGGCGAAGTCGTCGGCGCCCAGGATTTCGCGCCGCAGCGGCGACACGCCGTCATCGCCGGCGATCGTCAGGCGCGGCCCGTCCGCCGCGCGCATGACGCGCAGGCGCAGCATGTCGTGATGCCGCTGCAGCTGCGCCACGGCGGCGGCCGCGGCGTCGAACGTCAGCGTGTCCCGCGGCTGCAGCAGCACGCTCTGGTTCCAGTGCTCGGGCCGCGTCGTCACGCGGTCGAAGAACCAGTGCTGGATCGGCGTCGGCGGCACGTCGCCGGTCACCGCGCCCTGCTCCGCATCGATGCCGTCGCAGGGCACGGCGAGCGCGGCGATGCGCGCGAGCGTCTGCGCTTCGACGATCTGCTTCGCGCTGACGCGCCAGCCGGCGCGCGCGGCGCCGGCGACGACCTGGATGCTCAGTAGCGAATCGCCGCCGAGCGCGAAGAAATTGTCGTCGGCACCAACCGCGGTGCGGCCGAGCAGGCGGCACCAGACCGCGGCAAGCGCCGCGGCGGCGCCTGACAGTTCCGTCCCTGCAGACGTCGGGCTGTCGTCCGGTTGCGGCAGGGCCGCGCGGTCGAGCTTGCCGTTCGCGGTCAGCGGAAGGGCGTCGAGTACGGCCCAGGCCGACGGCACGAGGTAATCCATGAGCTGCGCTCGTGCAGCATCGGCGATCGCGTGCAGATCGGGCCGCGCGCCGGCGGCCGGCACGAGATACGCGACGAGCCGGCGCCGGTCCGGCGCGTCGTCGCGCGCGACGACCGCGACATCGGAAATGCCGGGCTGCGCGCGCAGCACCGCTTCGATCTCGCCGGGCTCGATGCGGTAGCCGCGCAGCTTGATCTGCTGGTCGGCGCGGCCGCGGATTTCGAGCCGGCCGTCGCTGCGCCAGCGGCCGATGTCGCCGCTGCGGTACATGCGCGCGCCGGGTTCGGCGCCGGGGCCGGTTTCCGGCAGGAAACGCGCGGCGGTCGGCGCCGCATGCCCGAGATACCCGCGCGCGACGCCGGCGCCGGCGATGAAGATCTCGCCGTAGACGCCACAGGGCTGCGGCTGCAGCGCCGCGTCGAGCACGTGGATGCGCACGCCGGCCAGCGGCAGGCCGATGTCGATCGCGCCGTCCCCGCCCTGCTCGCCGCCGCTGGCCATGACCGTGGTCTCGGTCGGCCCGTAGGCATTGTGGAGTTGTGTACGACCGGCCCAGCGCGTGCGAACGGCCGCCGGCATTTCCTCGCCGCCGGCGATCACGACGCGCAGGTCCGGCAGACCGTCGGCGTGGAGGTGTGCGAGCAGCGCGACCGGAATCTGCAGGTGCGAAATGCGCGCGTCGCGCAGCAGCGCATGCAGCACGGCCGGATCGCGGCGCGCAGCGTCGGGTGCGACGACGAGGGTCGCGCCGCTCGCGAGCGCGAGCACGGTGTCGCCGCTCGCGACGTCGAACGCGCTGGAGACGAGCTGCAGCACGCGCGCACCGGGACCGACGCCGTGCAGGCGCGCCTGTGCGTGCGCGAGATTCGCGAGGCCGCCGTGCGGCAGCAGCACGGGCTTGGGCCGGCCCGTCGTTCCCGAGGTGAAGATCGCGTAGGCGAGCTGCGCGGGATGGATCTTGCCGGCCGGACGCGTCGCCGGCTCGCCGGACAGGTCGAGTTCGTCGAGACACAGGCTCCGCACATCGGACGGCACGGACGCGGCGAACGCCGTCGTCGTCAGCACGAGGCGCAGCTGCGCATCGCCGATCGCGTGCCGCAGCCGCTCGGCCGGCGCCGCGGCATCGAGCGGCACATAGGCCGCACCGCACTTGAGCACGCCGAGCAGCGCGGCCACCGCGGCGCCGTCGCGCGGCAGCAGCAGGCCGATGCGGTGTTCCGGGCCGCAGCCGTCGCGGCGCAGCCGCTGCGCGAGCCGGTTCGCCGCGGCGTCGAGGGTCGCGTAGTCGAGCGTCGCGTCGCCCGCGACGACCGCCGTCGCATGCGGAGCCGCCGACACGTGCTGCTCGAACCGCGCGACGACCGTCGTGTCGCCGTGCGCGGCGCTCGGACGCGGCGGCGTCGCGGCCGTCAGCGGCAGTCGCAGCAGCGGCGTGTCGGGCGCGGCGACGGCGGCGGCGAGCAGCTCGCGGAAATGGCCGGCGATGCGCTGCGCCGTGGCGGCATCGAACAGATCCGTCGCGTACTCGAGCTCGCCGCGGAATGCCTCGGCGTCGCGCAGCACGAGCGTGAGATCGAAGCGTGCGGCCTGCGGCGGATGCGGCAGCGGCTGCACGGCCAGCCCCGGCAGTTCGACCTGCAGCGCGTCGAAGTTCTGCAGGGTGAACATGACCTGGAACAGCGGCGCGTGGGCGAGACTGCGCTGCGGCTGCACGCAGTCGACGATGGCCTCGAACGGCAGCGCCGCGTGCGCGTCGATCGCGAGCAGCCGATCGCGCACGTCGTGCAGATGACGGCGGAACGGCGTCGCCGGCTGCGGCCGCGTGCGCAGCACGCGCGTGTCGGCGAACAGGCCGATCACGCCTTCGAGTTCCGTGCGCGGACGATTCGCGGTCGGGAATCCGACGGCGATGTCGTCGCTGCCGCTCAACCGGGCGAGCAATGCGTGCCAGACCGCCATCAGCAGCATGAACGGCGTGACGCCGTCGGCGCGGCAAAGCGAGCGGACGCGCTGCGACAATGCCGCGTCGACATCGAGCGCAACGCTCGCGCCGACGAAGCGCTGCTGCGCCGGCCGCGGCCGGTCGGTCGGCAGCGGCAGCAGCGGCGGCTGGTCGCGCAGGTGATCGCGCCAGAACGCGGACTCGCGGTCGTCCGGTCGGCGTCGGTCGTGCAGCCGCCGGCTGTAGTCGACGTAACGGCACGCGACCGGTGGCAGCGTCGCGCGATGGCCGGCGCGGCGCGCCGCATAGCAGGCCGCGAGTTCGCGCACGAGCACGCCCATCGACCAGCCGTCGCTGACGATGTGATGCAGCGACAGCGCGAGCGCGTGCTCGTCCGGAGCGAGTGCATAGAGACAGACGCGCAACGGCGGCTCGGCCAGGTCGAACGGCTGCGCGGCGAATGCCTGCAGGCGCGCCGCGAACGCGTCGGCATCGCTGCGTTCGCGCGCGAGCGCGAACGTGTCCGGCGCCGGCAGCACGTGCTGGCGCACGCGGCCGTCCTGCTCACGGAACACCGTGCGCAGACTTTCATGGCGCGCCTGCAGGTCCGCGAACGCCGCCTGCAGCGCGACGATGTCGAGCCTGCCCGTCAGTCTCACTGCGAGCAGCATGTTGTACGCGGCGGAGTCGCGATCGAGCTGCTGCAGGAACCAGAGGCGCTGCTGCGCGGGCGACAGCGGCGCGTCGTCGGTTGCCGGGGTTGCCGGCAGAGCGGTGTCCGCGTCCTGCGCGTCGTCGATACCCGCATTCGCATCGAGCCAGCGCGCGAGCGCGGCGACGCTCGTCGTATCGAACAGTTGCCGCAGAGGAACCGCGCGACCGGCGAATTCGCGCAGCCGCGCGATCACGCGCATCGCGCTGAGCGAGCTGCCGCCGATCGCGAAGAAGTCGGCGTCGGCGTCGATCGCCTCGATACCGAGCACGGCGCCGAAAATGGCGGCGATGCGATGCTCGGTCGGCGTCGACGGCGCGACGCGCGCGGTCTGCGCCGCGGCCTGCGCGCGCTCGGTCGCAAGCAGCGCGGCGCGATCGAGCTTGCCGTTCGGCGTCAGTGGAAGTCGACCGAGCGCAGTCAGCGTCGACGGAATCAGCGCGTCGGGCAGCCACTGCCGCAACGTCGCGCGCCAATCGGACGGGATCGCGCCGTCGTCGGTCACGACGAAACCGGCGAGCCGCGCGTTCGACGCCGTGCCCGCGTCGGATGCGCCGGGCACGTGCAGCACGCTGGCCTGGCGCACCGCCGGCAGACGGCGCAGCGCGGCTTCGACGTCGCCGGGCTCGATGCGCACGCCGCGCAGGCTGACCTGCCGATCGGCGCGGCCGAGCCCGTGCACGTTGCCGTCGGGCGCGTAGCGGCCGAGGTCGCCGGTGCGATAGATGCGATCCTGCGCGTCGCCGGTGACTGGATTCGCGCCGAAGCGCGCCGCGCCGCCGCCGGCGGCGTCGAGATAGCCGCGCGCGATGTGCGCGCTGCGGATGCAGACGTCGGCGACTTCGCCGATGCCGGCAGGCTGGTCGGCCGCATTGAGCAGCAGCAGCTGCACGCCCGGAAAGCCGCGGCCGAGCGGCACCGTCGCGGGCGCCTCGGGCGAGGTGTCTGCGACCTGATGGCCGAGCGCCCACTGCGTTTCGGTGGCTCCGTAGAAGGAAACTATTTCGCAGTGTGGACAACGCTGCGCGAAATGCTGCGCGTCGGCGCGCGGGAATGCATCGCCGACGACGAAGGCTCGGCGCAGGTCGGGCAGAACCGCCTCGGACGCACCGGAGTCGGCGACGATACCGGCCATGGCCGGCGTCAGGTTGGCCACGGTGATGCGCTGCGCGCGCATCCAGCGTGCGAGTTCGCCCGGAGCGAGTTGTTCGGCATCCGGCACGCAGGCGGTCGCGCCGGTCGTCAACGGCAGCAGCAGATCGCGCTGCAGCGGATCGTGCGACAGGCCCGACAGCACGCTGTAGCGATCCTCGGCGGTCAGGCCGAAGCGCTGCTGCAGCCACGGCAGGAACTGCGTGAACGGACCGTGCCGGCCGGCTACGGCCTTGGGCCGGCCGGTCGAGCCCGACGTGAAGGCGATGTGCGACAGCGAATCGGCGTCGATCCCGGGCAGCGGCAACGCGGCATCGGACCAGTCCGCCGTGTCGCGCTCCGCATCGGCGAGCGTGCCGCGCCAGCGCAGGCCGGCCAGCGCCGCGGCCAGTTGCGCGTCGCGCACCTGCGCGCCGCCGACGGCGATCCAGGCAACCGGCGGCGCCGCCTCGACGCAGGCGAGCAGGCGCGCGTCGGGATAGGCCGCATCGAGGATCATGAACGCGGCACCGCACTTGATGACGGCGAGCAGCGCGACGGCGAGTTCGCCGCAGCGCGTCGCGTGCAGCGCGACGACGTCGCCGACGCCGACGCCGCGCGATCGCAGCAGCGCGCCGGCGCGGTCGCTCGCGCGGTCGAGTTCGCGATACGTGAACTGCCGGCGCGCGTCGCTGACCGCGCAACGTTCCGGATGCGCGAGCGCTGCGGCGCGAAAGCGTTCGGCGAGCGATCCGTTCCAGCCGCGCGCGAGCGGCAGCGCCGGGTCGGGCAGCACGCGTGCGGCATGCGCGGTGCGAAGGCTGTACGCGGCGACGCGCTGTCCGGGATCGGCGACGACCTGTGCGAGCAGTCCGCGCAGCTGATCGAGCAGATCGTCCGCGCGCGCCGCGTCGAACAGGCGCGCGTCGTAGTGCAGCTGCAGATCGATGCGCGCGTCGTGTTCGTAGGCGTAGAGCGTCAGATCGAACTTCGCCGGCTGCGGCGGCACGGCGACGGTCTCGATCGCGATGCCCGGCAGCGACAGCGCGGCATCGCGGCCCGGCATGTTGAAGAAGACCTGGAACAGCGGATGGCGGCTCAGGTCGCGCTCGATGCGCAGCGCATCGACGATGCGCTCGAACGGCACGTCCTGGTGCGCGTAGGCGTCGAGCGCGGTCCGGCGCACTTGTGCGAGCAGGCCCGCGAACGTCGCGTCGTCCGGCAGCCGCGTGCGCAGCGCGAGCGTGCCGAGGAACAGGCCGAATACGTGTTCGAGCCCGGCGCGGCGACGCTCGGACATCGGCGTGCCGACACAGACGTCGGCCTGACCGCTGAGTCGCGCGAGCTGCAGTTTGAACGCGGCGAGCAGGGTCATGAAGACGGTCGCGCCGTGCTGCTGCGCCAGCGCGCGCAGGCGCGCGACGAGCACCGCGTCGAGCGACCGCGTGATGACGGCCGCGACGGCCGGCGCCGCGTCGCGACGCGGCCGGTCGAGCGGCAGATCGAGCGCGGCGGGCGCGTCGGCGAGCTGATGCGTCCACCAGGCCAGTTGATCGTGCGCCGCGGCGTCGCCGGCGCGTGCGTGCTGCCACGCGGCGTAGTCGCCGTAGTGCAGCGGCAGCGGCGGCAGCGCGGGCGCGGAGCCGGTCGCGCGCGCGCGATAGGCCTGGGCGAGTTCGCGCGCGAACAGTGCGATCGACGCGCCGTCGGCAATGATGTGATGCACGACGACGGCCAGCACATGGCTGCCGTCGTCGATGCGCAGCAGGCGCGCACGCAGCAGTGCGTCGGTTTGCAGATCGAACGGCTGCGCGAGGAACGCGGCAACGGTCGCGTCGAGCGCATTCGCTGCGATGGCATCGGCGGCGAGCGGAGCGAGCGGGCGGTCGAAGCATTGCATCGCGACGCCGTCGCGTTCGACGAAGCGCGTGCGCAGGCTTTCGTGGCGCTGCGCGACGGCGTCGAACGCCGCCGTCAGCGCGGCGGTGTCGAGCGCGCCGCGCAGGCGCACGACGAGCGGCATGTGATAGGCCGTGCTGCCGGGTTCGAGCTGCGCGAGAAACCACAGGCGCTGCTGCGCGAACGACAGCGGCAGCGCCGCGTCGCGCGCGACCGCGGGAATCGTGTCGGCCGGCGCGCCGCCGGCACGCAGCGGACGCAGGATGTCGGCGAGCGCGGCGACGCCGGGCGCTTCGAAGATCGCCGACAGCGGCAGCTCGACGCCGAACTGCGCCTGCACGCGCGCGAGCAGGCGCATCGCCGCGAGCGAATGCCCGCCGAGCGCGAAGAAGTCGTCGTACGCGCCAACCCAATCGACACCGAGCACCTCGGCGTAGAGCGCGGCGATGTCGCGCTCGAGCGCATCGCGCGGCGCGACGTTCGGGCGCTCGTCGGCGGTCCAGACCGGTGCGGGCAACGCGCGCCGGTCGACCTTGCCCCCTGGCGCGAGCGGCAGTGTGTCGAGCCGCACCCAGGCCGAGGGCAGCTGGAACGGCGGCAGGGTCCGGCGCAGCGCGTCGCGCAATGCGTCGGTCCTGACGTCGCCGGACGCCGCTACGACATAAGCCACGAGCGCGGCGTCGCCGTTCGGCGTCTCGCGCAGCTCGACGGCGGCCGCGCGCACGCCGTCGATGCGGCACAGCGCGGCCTCGATCTCGCCGGGTTCGATGCGGAAGCCGCGCAGCTTGATCTGGCGGTCGACGCGGCCGAGGAATTCGTAGTCGCCGCTCGCGAGACGGCGCACGCGGTCGCCGGTGCGGTACATCCGCGCGCCCGCGTCGATGGCGAACGGGTCGGGCAGGAAGCGCTCGGCCGTCAGCGCGGCGCGGCCGCAGTAGCCGCGGCCGACGCTGGGCCCGGCGAGAAACAGCTCGCCAGCGACGCCGTCGGCGACCGGGCGCAGCATCGCGTCGAGCACGTAGGCGCGCGTGTTCGCGATCGGCCGGCCGATCGTGATCGGTGCCGGGGCCGGCGCGACCGCGCCGGCCAGCGTGACGACGGCGGCTTCGCTGGGCCCGTAGGCGTTCTGCAGCACGAAGCCGGCGTCGGCCGGCGCACGCCGCTTGAGCTGTTCGCCGCCGGTCAGCAGTTGACGCAAGTGCGTCGGCGTTTCGATGTCGGGCGCGAGCAAGGCCTCGGCCAGCGGCGTCGGCACGTAGGCGATGCTGATGCGCTGCGACTGCAGCCACGCGGCGAGCCGCGGCGGCCGCTCGCGCGCGGCCTCGTCGGGAATGCAGAGGCAGGCGCCGGCCGTGAGGCAGCCCCAGATATCCATGAGGCTGCCGTCGAAGCCGAGCTGCGCGAGCAGGCTTGACCGGTCCGACGCCGCGATGCCGGTCATGCGCCGATACCACAGCAGCATGTTGTGCAGCGCGCCATGGCCGACCATCGCGCCCTTGGGTTCGCCGGTCGATCCCGAGGTGTAGACGATGTAGGCGAGCTGCTCGGGATGCAGACGCGGCTCCGGTACCGCCGCCGGAAGCTCGGACAGCTGGCACAGTTCGTCGACGCGCAGCAACGGCCGCTGCAGCGATTCGCCGAGCGTCTGCGTCGCCGCGTTGACGAGCACGCCGGCGAGATCCGCGTCGGCGGCCACGTAGCGCAGGCGCGCCGGCGGGTAGTGCGTATCGAGCGCGACGAAAGCAGCGCCCGCGTTCCAGACCGCGAGTGCGGCGACGGCGAAGTCGGCCGAGCGCGGCAGGCAGATGCCGACGCGGCTTTCGGCACCGATGCCGCGTGCGCGCAGCTGCTCGGCGAGCCGTCCGGCGCGCGCGGCCAGCGTTGCGTAGTCGAGCCGGGCATCCGGCGCATCGACGGCGGGCGCGTGCGGCCGTTCGCGTGCCTGCCGGGCGACTGCAAGCGGCGCGAATTCGTACGGGCCAGATGCGACCGGTTCGCCGCACGATCGCGCGACGCGGCGCGCGCGTTCGTCGGCGTCGCCGTGACCGAGGTCCGCGACGGCCGCATCGGGCCGCGCGGCGATGTCGTCGAGCAGCGTTCCGTAGTCGCCGAGCCATGCGCGGATCGTCGCCGCGTCGAACAGGTCGGTCGCGTAGTCCAGTTCGCCGGCGAGACCGGCCTCGGTCTGTTCGAGACTCAGCGACAGGTCGAACTTCGCATGCCGCCGCGGCGCGGCGACGAGGCTCGCATCGATGCCGGGCAGCGGCGGCAGTTCGGCCGGCGCGTTCTGCAGCGCGAACATGACCTGGAACAGCGGCGCATGCGCGGTGCTGCGCGCCGGGTTCGCCGCCTCGACGATCTGGTCGTACGGCAGTTCCTGATGGGCGAACGCCGCGAGCGCGGTGTCGCGCACGCTGCCCAGCAGCGCGCGGAACGGCGTCTGCGCATCGATGCGGATGCGCAGCGGAACCGTGTTGACGAAATAGCCGATCAGCGTTTCGAGCGCGGCGTGCGGGCGATTCGCGACCGGCGTGCCGACGACGACGTCGTCCTGCGCCGACAGCCGCGCGAGCAGCAGCTGGAACGCGGCGAGCAGCAGCATGAACAGGCTCGCGTTCTCGCGGCGCGCGAGCTCCGACAGGCGGCGCACGAGATCGGCCGGCACGGCGAGCGGCTCGGCCGCACCGCGCAAGGTCTGGCGCGCCGGACGCAGCCGGTCGCACGGCAGCGCGAGCAGGTCCGGCGCGCCGTCGAGCGCGCGCCGCCAGTAGCCGACGAGCGCGGTCTGTTCCGGCCCGCCGCTGCGCGCGTGCTGCCACGCGGCGTAGTCGGCGTATTGCAGCGCGAGCGGCGCCGCAGCGATCGCGCGACCGTCGCGCCGCGCCGCATAGCCCTGGCCGAGTTCGCTCATGAGCACGCCGAGCGACCAGCCGTCGGACACGAGGTGATGCATGTCGAGCAGCAGCACGTGCTCGTCGGCCGCGAGCCGCAGCAGGCGCGCTTCGAACAGCGGACCGTTGGCGAGGTCGAACACGCGGCTGCCCTGTGCGGCGAGATGCGCAGCCAGCGACGCGGGATCGACATCGTCGACCGGCAACGCGACGTCGTGCCTGTCGGCGATGCGCTGGCAGGGCTCGCCGTCGACGGCGACGAAGGTCGTGCGCAGGCTTTCGTGGCGCTGCACGATCGCCGCGAGGCTTTCGCGCAGCGCGGCGACGTCGAGCGCGCCGCGCAGGCGCAGCGCGACCGGCAGGTTGTAGGCGGCCGTCGCGCCGGCGAGCTGCTGCTGCAGCCACAGCGGGCGCTGCGCCGGCGCGCAGGGCATGGCCGGCGTGCGCGCGATGCGCGGAAACGACGGCGGGGATTCGCCGTCCGCGGCGAGCAGCGCGAGCAGCGCGTCGCGATGCGCACGCAGCTCGGCAAGCAGTGGTTCGTCGAGCACGCCGCGTCCGGCGTTGACGCGCAGGCGGCCGTCCTGCACCGACAGGCGCACGTCGCTGTCGTTGAGGCGGCGCAGCAGGTCGAGCGCGCTCACAGCTCGATCTCTTCGCGCGCGTCGTCGACGGCATGCGCGGCCTGCTGGATGGCGGCGGCTTCGCGCCGGGCGCAGACGACGATGTCGATGCAGGTCGCGAGCGCGGCAATCGTCGGCGTCTCGAATACCTGCCGCACCGGCAATGCGACGCCGCAGCGGTCGCGCACGCGCGCAAGCAGGCGCATGGCAAGCAGCGAGTTGCCGCCGAGCACGAAGAAATCGCTGTCGATGCCGACGCGTTCCTGGCCGACGACCGCGAGCCCGTACTTGGGCTCGGGATCGGTGACGGTGTGGCCGCCCGAGCAATTCGGTCCAGAGCGCTGCGAGCCAGGTTTCGGTCGGCGTGGCGGGCGCGCGATGGAACGCCTCGTCGGCGAACGACGGCGCCGAGAGTGCGCGCCGGTGGATCTTGCCGTTGTGCAGCGGCAGCGCGTCGAGCACGACGAACTGCGCCGGCACCGCGTGCGCGGGCAGGCTCGCGACGAGCATCGCGCGCAGTGCGTCGGCATCGATCGTCGTGCCGGATTCGGCGACGAGCCAGGCGACGAGCTGCTCGCCGGCCGCACCGACCGTGCGCACGCCGGCCGCGGCCTCGCGCACGCCCGGCAAGCGGCACAGCGCGGCTTCGACTTCGCCGAGTTCGAGGCGATGGCCGCGCAATTTGACCTGCGCGTCGACGCGGCCGAGGAAGTCGAGCACGCCGTCGTCGCGGTAGCGCGCGCGGTCGCCGCTGCGGTACATGCGCGCGCCGGGCGGGCCGAACGGATCGGGCAGGAACGCCGCGGCCGTCGTTGCGGGCTGGCCGCGGTAGCCGCGCGCGAGCCCTTCGCCGGCGATGTACAGCTCGCCGGGCAAGCCCGCCGGCAGCGGCTGCAGCGCCTCGTCGAGCACGTACATGCGCCGGTTCGCGAACGGTCGGCCGATCGGCACGGTCGTGCCGTCCGCGTCGGCCGCGCAGTCGTGGCCGCTCGCGGTGATCGTCGTTTCGGTCGGCCCGTAGCCGTTGAGCAGCGGCACGCCGGCATACGGCGTGTGTCGCCAGGCGCGCAGCGCGTCGGCAGCCATCGCTTCGCCGCCGACCAGCACGAGACGCAGCCGCGGGTTCGCCGGCAGGTCGGCGCGGCCGCTCCACTCGCGCGCGAGCAGATGCCACAGCGCGGACGGCAGGTCGGCGACAGTGATGTCGAGTTCGACGAGTTTTTCGGCGAAGCGGCGCGGTTCCCAGAGTTCGGCTTCTCGCGCGACGATGCAGGCGCCGGCGATCAGCGGCGGAAACAGCTGGTCGAGCGAGATGTCGAAGCCGAGCGCGGCGAAGTGCAGTACGCGGTCGTCGGCACGCAGGGCGTAAGCCTGCTCGACGCCGCGGCAGTGCTGCAGCAGCGCGCGATGATCGACGGCCACGCCCTTGGGCCGGCCGCTCGAACCCGAGGTGTAGATCAGGTACGCGAGTTCGCTGCCGTGCCGCGGCGGCAGCGGTGCGAGGACGGGCAGCGGCTCGCCGCCGTCGATGTCGACGCGCAGCGTGGCGCCCGACGGGAGCAGTCCACCGCAGACGCCGGCCGTCGCCTGGTCCGTGAGCAGCACCGCAGCGCCGGCGTCGGCGAGCAGCTGCGCGAGGCGCGCCGGCGGCAGCTCGGGGTCGAGCGGCAGGTAGACCGCGCCGGCCTTCCACGCCGCGAGTATCGCGACGGGCAGTGCGCAGGAACGCTGCAGGCAGACGCCGACGACGGCTTCGCGCGCGAGACCGCCGTGACGCAGGCGCTGCGCGAGTCGCGCCGCACGGCGCTCGAGTTCGGCATAGCTCAATGCCTCGCCGGCCGCGACGTAGGCGACCGCGTCGGGACGCGCGCGCGCCTGCCGCGTGATCGCGTCGGGCACGCTGTCGTCGGCGAGCGCGAGCGAAGGACCACGCCACTGCGCCTGCCAGCGCGCGCCTTCGTCGCGGGCGACGAGCGGAAAGCGCGCGAGCGGCAGATCCGGCGACTGCAACGCGACCTGCAGCAGATGAGCGTAGCCGCGCAGCCACGCGCGGATCGTCCCGCGCGACAACAGGTCGGTGTTGAATTCGAGTTCGCCGTGCAGGCCCCCGGCGTCCTGCGTGAGATCGAACGTCAGGTCGAACTGCGCGCTGCCGGAATCGGCGCGCAGCCGCTCGCTGCGCAGGCCCGGCAGGGCCAGCTCCGTCGCCGGCGCGTTCTGCAGCACGAACAGCACCTGGAACAGCGGCGTGTAGGCGAGGCTGCGCGGCGGGCGCAGCGCGTCGACCACGTGGTCGAACGGCACGTCCTGGTGCGCATACGCAGCCAGCGTCGTCTCGCGCACCTGTGCGAGCAGATCGCGGAACGTCAGCGCCGGCTCGACGCGGTTGCGCAGCACGAGCGTGTTGACGAAGAAGCCGATCAACGGCTCGAACTCGGCGCGCTGCCGGTTCGCGACGAGCGTGCCGACCGCGATGTCGTGTTCGCCGGTCAGTCGCGCGAGCAGCAGCTTGAACGCCGCGAGTAACAGCATGAACAGCGTGACGCCCTCGCGCCGCGCGCAGGCCTGCAGCGCGTCGGCGAGCGCCGGCGGCACTCGTCGACGTCAGCGCATTGAGCCTGTCGGCGAGCGCCGGCGGCAGATCGAGGTATTCGCGCGCGCCGCGCTGCGCGAATTCGCGCGGGCGCGGCCGGTCGGCAGGGAGTTCGAGCAGCGGCGGCAAATCCGCGAGTTGCCGCCGCCAGTAGTCGAGCTGACGCTCGCGTTCGCCGGCAGCCAGCCACTCGCGCTGCCATGCGGCGTAGTCGGCGTACTGCAGCGGCAGCGGCGCCCATTCCGGTTGCCGTCCGGCCCGCAGCGCGGCATAGGCCTCGCGGAGTTCGGCGAACAGCACGCCGAGCGACCAGCCGTCGGAAATGATGTGGTGCAGGCTCACGAGCAGCAGAT
>CAMLLF010000009.1 GCA_946480705.1 uncultured Lysobacteraceae bacterium
GATCATCGTCGGCGTGCTGATCGGAACCACGGCGGCCGTCGGCTTCCTCATCGGGCGGCGGCTCGGCCTGCGCCGGCTTTCCGTGCCTACGCAGGGCAACGCCGGCGATTCGCTCGTGCGCTACGCGTTGGCATCGGATCTCTCTGTCGCGGTCGCGATGCCGGCCAGCACGCCGTTGCCGATACTCGGCGGCGTCGCCGCGGCGGCGCTGCAGCATCCGCAGCGCATCGTGCTGGAGCTGGCCGGACCGACGATCCGCGAGGCCGGCGCGTTTCTGAAGCAGCACTATCTTCCACAAGGCTATTTTTCCGTCGCGACGTTCCAGGAACCCGGCTGGCGCATCGAGGGAAAGAAAACGCTGGGCCTCGAACTCGCCGAGCCGGCTGCCGGCGACACGCGTTGGTCGGTGCCCGACGCGGTGATCTACCCCACCGGCGGCGGCACCGGCGTGCTCGGCATGTGGAAGGCCTGGGACGAGCTCGAAGCGCTCGGGCTCGTCGACGCGCGTCGCCCGCGCATGCTATGCGTGCAGAGCGACGCGATGGCGCCGCTCGTGCGCGCGTTCGAACTCGGAGCCGCCGACACGACGCCGGTCGACGGCGGCGACACGCTCGCGACCGGACTGAACGTGCCCGGCGGCGTCGGGCATGCGCGCGTGCTGCAGATCGTGCGCGCCAGCGGCGGCGCGGTGCTCGCGGTCAGCGAAGCCGACATCGCCGCCCACACGCGGCGCCTCTGGCACACGCGTCACGACTGGATCGGCACCGAAGGCGCGGCCTGCTTCGCCGCCCTGCCCCAGCTATTGCAGCGCGGATTGTTGCGTGCCGGCGAGCGCGTCGTCATCGTCAATACCGGATCGATCGAGAAATACCTGCCGGCGGTAAAGAACCTTTTGTAGGGCGCAATAAGCAACGCGCATTGCGCCATCGCACCGGCAACGCGCGGTGCACGTCGCCCGGACGAAACACCACGCCAACCGACGCACGGCGCAATGCCCTTCGGTTATTGCGCCCCACGAGTGCGGCGAACGTATCGCCAACACCGGATGAGAAACGCGTGTTCCGTAGGGCGCAATAAGCAACGCGCATTGCGCCATCGCACCGGCAACGCGCGGTGCACGTCGCCCGGACGAAACACCACGCCAACCGACACACGGCGCAACGCCCTTCGGTTATTGCGCCCAACGAAACGCCGCATGAGGATCTTGCGCGCGCTTTTCCGTATCAGGGAGCAACTCCCACGGAAGCCCCTGCCATGCGACTCCCGCTGCTCGCCACGTGCCTGTTTTCAACTGCCGCGTTTGCGCCTGCCCACGCCGACATGATGATCGGCGGTTTCGCATCGAGCGCGGGCCAGAATCACCCCCTGCGTCGCTTCCACCCCGATGCAGCGGGCAGCGCTGCGCCGACTGGCGAGATCGCCGGATCGAATACGCCGTTGTACCAACCGATGTTCGGCACGTACGAACCGACCGAGCAGGTGATCTACATTTCCGACTTCGGCGGCCAGGCGATTCGCGTCTATCCGGCGTTCGCGACCGGCGACGTGGCGCCGCTGCGTGTGCTCAATCCGCCGCAACTCGGGCAGACGCGCGCGAACGCGCCGATTCCCGCCCACGGCGAACTCGCGGTGATCACCTCGAACTGCTGCATCGATACCTATCCGCTGCAGGCCAGCGGCAGCGATGTGCCGCGGATCCGCGGCATCCACTGGGGCGGCGGCGCCGATCCGACGACGCGGCTCAACAACCCGAGCTCGCTGATCTACCTCCCGGCTACCGATGAATACGCGGTCAAGGACTACACCCCCACGACACCGCAGGCGGCGCATATCGTGTTTCACGCGCGCACGGCCAACGGTGCCGCGGCACCGACGCGTCTGCTGACCGGTGCCGGCGTGGCCAATGCCGTCGGCCTCGCCTATGACGCGGGTTCGCGCCGCCTGTTCGTGCTGCGCCAGGAGCCGGCCGATGGCACGGGCATGCGTCGCGGCATCATCGCCATCTTCGCCGACACGGCCAGCGGCGACGCCACGCCGCTCGCGACGATCGAAGGCAACATGACCCAGCTCGATCTGCCGAACGGCCGCTACTTCTCGGGCGTCGGCTTCGATCCGTATACGTGATGGTCTCCAACCCGGGAAGCACTGCCGCCGACAATCGCGTTGTGCTTTTCGACTACACCCCTGGCGTCGGCGGCAATCTCGCGCCCGTCCGCGTATTGCAGGGCAGCAACGTCAGTCCGTATACGGTCGGCATTCCGTTCGGCGTGCCGGCGGGGCCGCCGGATTCCATCTTCAGCGACGGATTCGAGCCGTAACGACGCGCACGGACGCGATCAACGGGTCAGATCCGCTTCCTGTGAAACCAACGTTCTGACAGTGACAGGGGCAGCTTTGCGGGGATGGCGCAAAGCCCTTCGGTTACTGCGTCCTGCGCGACACAACGCCGCATGAGGGCTTCGAGTGCGCTTTCCCGTCATTGGGTGCAACTCTCACGGAAGCCCCTGCCATGCGAATCCCGCTACTCGCCGCCTGCGTGTTTTCCGCCGCCGCCTATGCGCCGGCGCCCGCCCGTGCCGACATGATGATCGGCGGTTCGGCGAACGCGGGCGAGAACCATCCGTTGCGCCGCTTCCACCCCGACGCCATCGGCAACGACGCGCCGGTCGGCGAGGTCAGCGGATCGAGCACGCAGTTGTACCAGCCGATGTTCGGCGTCTACGAACCGGCCGAACAGGTCATCTACATTTCAGATTTCGACGGCCGGGCCATCCGCGTCTATCCGGCGTTCGCGACCGGCGACGTGGCGCCACTGCGCGTGCTCAATCCGCCGGAACTCGGACAGACGCGCGCGAACGCGCCGGTACCGGCCCATGGCGAACTCGGCGTGATTGCCTTCAACTGCTGCATCTATACCTATCCGCTCAAGGCCAACGGCAACGAGGTCGAGCGAATCCGCGGCATCGCCTGGGGCGGCGGCGCCAATCCGACAACGCGGCTCAACAACCCCACGTCGCTGACCTACCTCC
Organism: uncultured Lysobacteraceae bacterium; assembly: GCA_946480705.1. Next base: position 3,030 of record CAMLLF010000009.1, read on the forward strand.
AGGCCACCGACGAATACGCAGTCAAGGACTATTCCCCGACGGCGCCGCAGACGACATACATCGTCTTCCACGCGCGCACGGCCAACGGTGTCGCAGCACCGACGCGCCTGCTGACCGGGCCCGGCGTGGCCGATGCGCTTGGCATGGCCTATGACGCGAATTCGCGCCGCCTGTTCGTGCTGCGCCAGGCGCCCGCCGACATGACTGGCATACGCCGCGGCACCATCGCCATCTTCGCCGACACGGCCAGCGGCGACGCCACGCCGATGGAGACGATCGAAGGCAACGCGACCCAGCTCGACCTGCCGAACGGCCGCACCTTCACCGGTATCGGCTTCGATCCCTACACGTCGCGGCTGATGGTCGCCAGTCGCGGCAACAGCGCCGACGACAATCGCGTCGTCCTCTTCGACTACACCGCTGGCGTGGGCGGCAACGTCGCGCCTGTCCGCGTAGTGCAAGGCAGCAACGTGAGTCCGTATTCGGCCGGCATTCCGTTCGGCGTGCCGGCGGGACCGCCGGATTCCCTCTTCGCCGACGGGTTCCAGCCGTAAGGACGCATACGACCGCATTCACGCAAATGCACAAATACAACATTTCCCATTGCCTGGACGGCTGAGCGACAATCGTCCCCTCTCGCCGCGGTCGCTGTTCCGTCCCACCGGCGTCGTGTGCCCTTTCTCGGCGATCAACGAGCCTCCCAATTTTTCGCACGCGCGGTCTTGCCTCGACAGCGATCTTGCTGTCGTCGTCCTCGCCCCTGCGGCAGGCCGCGCCGGCTGCGCCCGCGGTTCCGAGAGCAGCGCCGGCTTCTGGCCACCCGGGCACGGACATACGACGCAATGCCCTTCGGTTGTTGCGCCCTACGTTTGCCTTTCCCTCTTCGGGCATACTCGACCGGCGCATCGCCTCTCGCCGAAGCGATGCTTGGGCGACAATCACGTGGAAGCTGTCATGTGCAGAAACATCAAGACGCTGTACAACTTTTCGCCTCCGGCAACCGAGGACGAGATCCGGGCTTCGGCGCTGCAGTTCGTGCGCAAGCTCAGCGGATTCAACACGCCGTCCAAGGTGAACGAGGCGGTGTTCAATCGCGCCGTCGAGCAGGTGACCGCCGCGGCTACCACACTGATCGGCTCGCTGGTCACGTTGAGCCCGCCGAGAGACCGCGATATCGAACGCGCGAAACTGGCCATCGCTTCGGCAAAGCGATTCGGCCGCAGTTGAGCGTGGCGGGCGACGGACCGCTCAAGCGGAAGCCGCGCAGCACGGATCTGCTTCCACTCGCTATATGACATTCATGACCGACATCACCGCATCCACGTTCGTGCTGGCCGTCAACGATCTCGACGCCTCGACGCGCTTCTACATCGACAAACTGGGCTTTTCCGAAGAGTTTTCGGTTGACGGCTGGTCGTTCCTCAGCCGGGGCGACTGCATGCTCAGGCTCGGACACTGTCCCGACGCGGTTCCGATGTCCGCGTGCCAGGACCATTCATGGTTCGCCTACCTGCACGTGTCCGACGCCGCGTCGCTGTACCGCGAGTTCGTCGACGCCGGCGTAACTGTCTGGCACCACCTCGGCGACAAGCCGTGGGGCTTTCGCGAGTTCGCCATCGTTACGCCGGATGGCCATCGGATCGTGTTTGGCCAGGAACTCGACGCTGCGTGAGCAAGGACGCACCGGCGACGGAAAGCGCGCTTCGTCGATTTCGCGGGCGCTTGGATAACGGGCTCAGGTTCGTATCCTGTAAAGCGAACGGTTCCGATCGGCGACAAGCGAACTCGACTCCAGCCAGCCATTGGCAAGTCAACCTGACCCCGGTGCCGGCAGGTAATCTAACCTGCGGCATCCGGACTGATGGGAGTGAGAGAGCCGTGCGTATGGTTGGCCTGAACCTCGTCATTCCCGACAAGACAGACCCGGAGCGGGACAGCGTCGCCGATCGCTGGCGCGCTCGCGGCGGCGCCATCACGCGAATTGGACGATTCTGGGACCCCCATACCTTGACCGAGAGGCCGTGAGGATTTACGGCAACGACACTTTCGCGCTCGTGCTCGCACAGAAGCTGAACCTTCATCTCGTTTCCCCCGACGACGATCTTCTGGTGCGCTTGCCCGCCGAACAAATCGGACGGCGTATCCGCATCGCGAATCTCGGTGATGCGTGCAACTTCACCTTTCCGACTTTTGTGAAGTCCGTCGTCCCGAAGCAGTTCCGGGCAGGCGTATACGCGTCGTGGCCGCAGCTCGAATCGGAATGCGCGGGATTGAGCATGAACACGCCGATCTACGAATCAGAAGTCGTGAAATTCGACGCCGAGGTGCGAGGCTTCATCTTCGAAGGACGGGTCCAGGACGCCGCCGTGTACGAGGGGTCGGCAGATTCAAGTACGGCGATGGAATTCCTGTCGATCGTTGCCAGGAACGATGCGCTTCCCGTCACCTGCGTGCTGGATATCGGATTTGTCCGGGATCGCGGTTGGGTGGTCGTGGAAGCCAATGCGGCCTGGGGCGCCGGGCTCAATGGCTGCGATCCCGACAAGGTGCTCGGATGCATCGCCCATGCAACGCAAGTCTCGGCTCGGTGGCCGACGATGGCGCGCGTGAATCTCATCGTCGAGAAATCCGAGCGTGTTCGTTACTACACGGATATCGCGGAGACCTTGGCGGCGATGAACGTCCGTGCGGAAGATTACGACTGGTATGTCAGCGACATGGATACGAACTTTCCCGCATCCGATCTTGGCAACGACGATCGGTGGGTGACCGGCCAGGAACTAGCGCGCGTCCTTCGCGCAGAAAACTCACAGTTCACCTGGGGCGTATTCAGTGCCGTGCTGCCAGGACAGCGACCTGCCATCACGGTCCGCCCCTGCGCCGACGGCAACCCTGACTTTTGGAACGGGACTGACATCGTTCCACAATTGCCGGAAGCGCTGTTCGAAATTGTTTGCTGGGACGGCAGCGCAACGCTACTGATCGGCCTGTCCGTCGAACAAGGCATCGCCTATTGCACGGCTCACCCGGAGGCAGCGCCGCTGGAATCGTACCGCGTCGGCGGGAAATAACGGGGCAGGTTCATTTCCCATGAAGCGAACCATTCCCGACCGGCGACAAGCGAACGCGACTCCACTCCGGTTTGCCAACTTCAGCCAGCCCACGCTGTCGCCGACAAGGGCGCGTTCTTCGGCTCCATCCTCGCGACGTCGAACCATATCGCGGTGGCGGACACGATCTGGCTGCACCGTTTCTCCCGGCATCCGGCGGCATTCGCCGCACTCACGTTGCTGAATCAGTCGCTCGCGCCGGACCTGGCCGGCCTGCGTCGCTACCGCGGTCGGCTCGACACCCTCATCATGCGCTGGGTAACCGAGCTGACACCGATCACCTGTCGGTCGACGTCGACTACGGCAACAGGGCCGGCGTCCGATCGAGCCGGAACGTCGGCGCCCTGCTCCAGCATTTCTTCAATCACCAGACGCACCACCGCGGGCCGGTCGCGACGTTGCTGTCGCAGTCGGGTGTCGACGTCGGTGTCACGGATCTGCTCGCGGTGATCCCGCACGTCAGCCACTGAATCGACGCCGAAACCCTGTCTCCGGAGTGCAGCCATGCAAGGTCTTCTCACGCGTCTCGGCGACTGCTACGTCAAGGAGCGCGGCCATCTCGTGTGCGAGGTGCTTGGCGTATCCGGCCTGAGTCCGGCCCCGGCATTCCTCAAGCGGCTTGCCGGCGTGCTCGATCTTCCTTCGATCGAGGGGCCGGTTTTCGGCGGCATGGACTACCATCTCGACTGGCTCCACGACTCGTTGTGCGGACTGGCGGGAATACCTGCTCCGGGCGACATTAGGCGTACGCAGCAGGACGTCGATTTTCTTGTCGCGTTCACCGAGGGTTCCGCCACGCACGTGGTACTCATCGAAGCAAAGGGCATCCGCAGCTGGAGCAATGAGCAAATCGACAAGAAGGTCAAGCGACTGACAGGCATCTTCGGTAGATGCGGAGGTTGCTGGCCCGGCGTGATACCACACCTGCTCCTCATGTCTCCCCGCGCGCCCCGGCGCGTCCCCTGCGAAAGCTGGCCGGACTGGATGAAGCGCAACGGAATCGATCCGCTATGGATCCGTCTTCCGTTTCCGGAGAAAAGCGTTTCCACAGCCCGCTAAACCCTGCTTCGCCGCAGCCCGTCGACGTCGGCAACATGTCTTGCAGACGGCGACACGATGATCATTCCCCTCCCCGGCAAGATCGCCGCGTTTCTCGTCGGCATCCTTGCGAGCGGTCTGGCGCATCGCGCCGGACTCGACGGTTCATCGCGCTGGCCGCTACGGACCGCCCTGTACCGCGTACGGTCTGCGAACGCCGGGAGCCCGCTTCTGCGCCGCCGTTCTGCCACACTGACGAACCTCCGTCCGCGCAAGGCATTCCGATGAAGCTCGTCGAGTTCGAGATCTACTCCGAGGCCAGCAACTGCGCGGTCGTCCGCGTGCCTGGCCGTCCGTTTCCTGACTGCGTCGTTCAAGGCGATTCGCTGTCCTCGCTCTTTGCCGACTCGAAGGAACTCTCGCTCCGTCTGCAAGAGCTCGGTGTCACGGACGAAAATGTCCTTTCGCTGGCTCAGGCTCTGCAGGAACAGTTGCTCGATCGCCTTGTCCACTATCAACGGGTAATGGCCGTAGAGGGCCTCGCACTGCCGTACAGCACGCCGGTGTCCGAGCGAGACCTCGTGGCGCTGGTTTCGGAGTAGTTTCGCAGGGCGCCGCAAGGACAGCGCGTTGCGCCGGAACGAAACGAACGTACCAGGCCCTCGACATGAAGCCCGCATTCCATTTCACCTACGAAAAGGACTGGCGATCGGCGCCGGTGGCGTTCTGGGTGCACGTGCCGGTTCCCGGAACGAAGGACGTCTGCGATACGCCGGCGCCGCTGCCGATTCCGCATCGCGGCTATCCCTTCCTTCGCGTGGCGTTCGAGTCGCATGAGCTGCAGTTCAGTGCCATCGCACAACTCGATCACTTCATCGACATCCTGTCGCGCAAGCCGCTTCCGACGACACGGCAACTGTCGTCCCTTCGGGGCTTGCCCGTCGGGCCCAATGGTCATTGGCTGAGTCGCCTGCCTGCGGCACTCAAGACACCGCGCAAGCGCGACAAACTCGTGCAGGCGCTCCGTGCGGTTCGCGCGCAGGTGGCTGGTTCGTGGTCTGATCTTTCACTGCATCGGACTGCCTTCCGCAGCGGCTGAACTCAACGTTTGATGCCATGCTCTCCGTACTGCAAGCGGCAATGTTTCTCGCGGGCATTCTTTCGATCGCCCCCTTCGCCGCGGTGACATCTCAGAAGCGAGGCGACAATGAGCGACCGTGGCCCGTGGGGCACCGAAGACTTCGATGCGATGTCGTGGCATGACGTGCATGTCCACGGTTTCCGCCTCGTGCGCTTCGACGAAGAAGCCGGCACCGCGGATCTGGTCCTGGACATCGACTACATCCTCGAATGGCGGAACTCGGATACCGGCATACTGTTCACGGTCTGCCAGGCTGCGCTGCGGTTCCACCATGTCTTCGGGTTGAAATTCGAGCTCGACTACGCGGCGCCCACCGCAGGCATGTGTCCGTTCTCGATGGGAGGCATCGCACGCGAGGCACTCATCGCTGCGAACGGCCGTCTATCCTATTGCTGGCACATCCCGCTGAACTGGCCGCAAGGCATGCTGGAATTCGAGGCGCCGTCGTTTACGCAGACGCTGGTCGGAGAGCCGCAGGTCCGGCCCGAGCAGTTCCTTGCGCCGGAGAAACGCAAGGGCTGGATCGACGCCTGACCGGTCCATCGGGCGAAGCCCGCGCGATCGTGCGGTCGCCGGGGCGACCACACTCTATCCCGCTCGCAGCGCGTAGAACTCGGCGACGAAATCCTCGAGCCGGCGTTCCGCGATCGCCACGCGCAGACCGGCCATGAGTTCCTGGTAGTGGTACAGGTTGTGGATCGTCGCGAGCTGCGACGCGAGGATCTCGTTGCATTTGTCGAGATGCCGCAGATAGGCGCGGCTGAAGCCCGAGGCGCAGGTGTAGCAGCCGCAGGCTTCGTCGATCGGACGTTTGTCGCGCGCGTATTGCGCATTGCGCAGGCGCAGCACGCCGCTGTGCGTGAACAGGTGCGCGTTGCGCGCGTTGCGGGTCGGCATCACGCAGTCGAACATGTCGATGCCGCGGCGCACGGCTTCGACGATGTCTTCGGGACGGCCCACGCCCATCAGATAGCGCGGCTTGTCGGCGGGCAGCAGCGGCACGGTGGCTTCGAGCGTATGGTTGCGTTCGGCTTCGGGTTCGCCGACGGCGAGACCGCCGACGGCGTAGCCGTCGAAGCCGATCTGCTTCAATCCTGCCGCGGAACGCGCGCGCAGCGCCGGGTAGACGCCGCCCTGCACGATGCCGAACAGCGCATTCGGATTGCCTTCGTGTGCGCGGCGCGAACGTTCGGCCCAGCGCAGCGAAAGTTCCATTGAATCGGAAGCCTGTTTTTCAGTGGCCGGATACGGCGTGCATTCGTCGAAGATCATGACGATGTCGGAATTCAGCACGCGCTGGATCCGCATCGATTCCTCGGGACTCAAAAATACTTTGGAGCCGTCGATCGGCGACGCGAAGGTGACGCCCTGCTCGGTGATCTTGCGCTTGTGCGCGAGCGAGAACACCTGGAAGCCGCCGGAGTCGGTCAGGATGGGTTTGTCCCAGCCGATGAAATCGTGCAGACCGCCGAAGTCGCCGATGACGTCGAGGCCCGGGCGCAGGAACAGATGGAAGGTGTTGCCGAGAATGATCTCGGCGCCGATGGCCCTGATGTCGCGCGGCAGCATGGCCTTGACCGAGCCATAGGTGCCGACCGGCATGAAGGCCGGCGTTTCGATCGTGCCGCGCGCGAAGGTGATCTGTCCGCGCCGCGCCGCGCCGTCGGTCTGGCTGACTTCGAATTTCATGATTCCGTCTTTGCGGCTGCAGCCGCTGTCGTGAAAACCCGGCGGCGTGCAGGCCGCCTGCCGCTCACCGCGCCGGCGGCCAGATCAGCATCGCATCGCCGTAGGAGAAGAAGCGATAGCCGCTGCCGACCGCATGCCGGTAGGCGTTGAGCACGCGCTCGCGTCCGGCGAAGGCCGACACGAGCATCAGCAGCGTCGATTCCGGCAGATGAAAGTTCGTGATCAGCCCGTCGATGCTGCGGATCCGATAACCGGGAAAGATGAAGATCTGCGTCTCCCCGGCGAACGGCAGCACTTCGCCGTCGCGGCTCGCGCTTTCGAGCGCGCGGACGACGGTCGTGCCGACGCCGACGACGCGTCCGCCGGCGGCGCGCGTGCGGCGCATCTGCTCGACGAGTTCGGCGCCGACGTTGAGCCATTCGCGGTGCATGACGTGGTCGCGCACTTCCTCGCTGCGGATCGGCTGGAACGTGCCGGCGCCGACGTGCAGGGTCACGTGTCCGAAGTTGATGCCGCGCGCGGTCAGCGCGTCGAGCAGCGGCTGGTCGAAATGCAGCCCTGCGGTCGGCGCGGCGACGGCGCCGGGTTCCCGCGCGAACAGGGTCTGGTAGCGCTCGGCGTCATCGTCGTCGGCGTCGCGCTGGATGTAGGGCGGCAGGGGCATGCGGCCGAGCCGCAGCAGGACTTTTTCGAGCGGCTCGGCGGTGTCGAAGCGCAGATCGAAGAACGGGCCGTCGCGGCCGACGACTTCGACCTCGCTGCCGTCGGCGAGCACGATGCGCCCGCCGGGGCGCGGTTTCTTCGAGACGCCGAGCTGGGCGCGCGCCTCGTGCGGGCCGGTGATGCGTTCGATGAGGATTTCGACGGCGCCGCCGGAGGTTTTGTTGCCGAACAGGCGTGCCGGCAGCACGCGTGTGTCGTTGAAGACGAGCAGGTCGCCCGGGTGCAGGCGTTCGGCGAGTTCGCCGAAGGCGCGGTCGGTCAGCGTGTCGGCCGCGGCGTCGAGTTCGAGCAGGCGGCTGGCGGAACGCCGCGCAAGCGGCTGCTGTGCGATGAGCTCGGGCGGGAGCTCGAAGTGGAAATCGGATTTTTTCACTTTCTGTACCGTTGCGCGCCGGATTCACGGTCCGGCGGACCGGCGATTATCCGCTATTGCGCCGCTTTCGTCCTGCGGCGGCGCCGGAACACGATGCCGGCGACGAGCACGGCGAGCCCGGCCGCGGCCACGTAGGGCGCGGCGCGGCGCACCGTCTGCTTGGCCCAGCGGATGCGTTCGAACTGCAGCCGCCTGGCCGCTCCGGCGAAATCGGGCGCCGGACAGTCATGGCCGAAGTTGCCGGCCCAGGGGACATAAGGCCCTTCGGCGACATAGCGGCCGTAGTAGCGCCGCGCGGCGGGCACGTCGCGATGGACGAGCCAGCCGGTCGCGCTGCAGAGCATCGCGGCGAAGGCCTGCGAGCGTGCCGGCACGAGACCGGCGGCCTGGTCCGCGAGTTCCGCCGCGACATAGCGATAGTGGAAACGCTGCACCGGCTGTGCTGCGCTCGCGGCGAATCGCCGTGCCTCGTCGGTGCCGACGAGTTTCTTGTCCTGCGTCTCCGGCGAGAAATCGCCGGCTTCGTACATGCCGTCGTACGTCGCCCCGTCGGGCGCGAGTTCGAAGCCGAGGATTTCCATGCCGGATTCGCGCGCGAGCTTCGCCGCGCGGAACAGCGTCTCCGCCTGTTCGATGCGGCCCTGCTTCGGCGCGTCGAGGTGCGCTTTCGCGTAGGCCGACGCGGTTTCGCGCAGATCCGCCGGGAAATACGCGACGGCGTCCGCGTAGCGCCCGGCGCGCAGCAGACGCCGGCCGAGCAGCGCGCGCAGTTGCACCGCGGGCTGCGGCGGCGTCATGCCTTCTTCATCCGGTTTTGCGGGTGCGGCCGGCGCCGGCACCTGCGCGTCGACGAACTGCTTGAGTTCGTCGATGGTGAGTACGCGCTCGGCAATGTGGGCTTCGTCGGTCCAGTACTGGGCACCGGCACCATGAAAGAGCGCGAGCGCTTCGGTGTAGTCGCCGCGCGCGAGCGCGAGAATGCCGCGCTCGCCGTCGAGACGGCAGGCAGGCTTGAAGCCCTGGCCGAAATAGAAATAGCCGCCGCTTGGATGGTCGCCCCAGTCCTCGTCGCGCGGGAACGCGCGCGCGGCCTGCGCATAGGCGTCGGCTGCCGCCTTGCCGTCGCCCGCGCGCACGGCGAGCTTCGCGCGCACCCAGTGCGCGAGCGCGCTGTCGCTGCGCGGCGCGAGCTTGCCGGCGAGGTCATAGCGGCCGCTGCGATAGGCCGCGGCGGCGACGCGATCGACGCCGGCCAGGGTTTTCGCGTCGGCGGCTTCGACGGCCGCGTAGTAACGCTGCAGCCGCTCCGACGGCACGGGCTCGCCGTTGTCGTAGCCTTCGAGTTCGCCGGTACGCGTGTAGACGTAGCTCGCGAGCAATTGCTGCAGCAGCGGATCGTTCAACGCCGCGGCCAGTTTTTCGTCGTCGGCAAACAGCTCGCGCGCGGTGAACAGCAGCGACGCACGGCCCGACGCCGAACCCTGCGCAGCCTGTTCCGCGTAGCGCTTCACGGCGGCCGCTGTGTCGCCGCGGTGGCGATGGATCGCGGCCTCTTCGCCGTAGCTCGCGACCGCGAGGCCGAGCGGATCGGGTGCGCCGGCCGCGACGGCCGCGCGCACGGCCTGGAAGTCCTTGGCCGCTGCATCGGCGAACCGCGCCATCTGCGCCGCATCGCTGCCGGCACCGCCGTCGGCAGCCGCGAGGTTCAGACGTCCGAGCATGTAGCGCGCCCAGACGCCGCGCGTGCGCTGCTGGTCGGGCGGCAGCGCGACGACGGCGTCGAAGCGTTGCCGCGCCGTGTCGTACTCGCCCGCATGAAACGCGCGCGCGCCGGCGAGATAGAGCCGCACCTCGTCGCTGAAGCCTTCGCCCGCGGCCCAGGCGCCCGCATCGTCGGCGGCCGCGCGCATCGCCTCGGCGCGCTCGTGGCCGGCCTCGCCGAGTTCTTTCTTTTCGAGTTCGGTACGCGCTTCGCCGGGCGCGGCCCAGGGATTTTCATTCGGCGTGAATGCTGTCGCCGGTTTCGGCGCGAGCCGCGACGCTTCGAAATCGAACGTGCCTTCGATGAGGTCGAACAGACTGGCGTGGCGATCGGACAGCAGATCGGGCGGGAATTCGGGGCCGCAGGCCGTTGCGGGCAACACGCTCGACAGCAGTGCCGCGAGCGCGACGCGCGAGGCGGCCGCGATCGCGGTGCGGCGAAATCCGTTTGCCCTGGCCTTGCTCATGCGCTGCGTTCCTGTCGGCGTGATCCTGCGCAATCTGCCACAACGCACGGCAGGACTGGAATCGGGTCGGTCGAGGACTTCGCAATGGGACGTCCGGCCGCCGCCCTCGTCATTCGTCCGGAATTTCCATCACAATCCCGACCGCTTCGGAGACACTGCCGAGGAACCCGGCATGGCTCACGCGCGGGCACTCGCGGCGCAGCTCGAGCTTTCGCGCGGCGGAGAGATCCGAGACCCGCCCTGGTCGAATTGTGAATCGGGACAGCAGACCGGCGGGAGCGTGGCGGTGAACGCGGAATTCTTAGATCTCGCGATTCCGCAGGCTTGGGGACTTTTCCGAACGGTGCGGCGTGGATGAGCGAAACTACGTTACTTTGCTATTTCAGGGCGCGCTGGCCGGAGGAACACGTGCCATCAGGAGAGCCCGAATGGCTCCTGTATGAAGTGGATTGGAAGGCGGATGCTGTCTTGCGAAGCGTCGAGCTTTTCGGCAATGGCTCAGTCACCCGAAACAGCATCTGGATCGAGCAGCGCAGCGGACAGCGCTGCGAATCGTTGTTCGATAGGGGACTTGAAAAGGCGTTTGAAGACGTCCCTCTGGTGGCCATCACCGCGCAGGAATTCGAGGGCTGTTGGGAACGAGGCGTCGATACACCATTCTGGTTTCCCTGTGGCCCCACATCGTCAGGCAGCGCCTGAAGCTTGCGACGTCGCATCAAAGCCAACCCTTCTGCCGCGCCAGGCGATACGCCTCGATGCGATTGCCGACGCCGAGCTTGCCGATCGCTTCCGAGAGGTAATTGCGCACCGTGCCCTGCGACAGATGCAACTGCGCGGCGACTTCGCCGGCGGAGAGTCCTTCGCCGGCCAGCCGCAGCACCTGGCGTTCGCGGTCGTTCAGCGGATCGGCTTCGCTCCAGGCGTCGAGCGCGAGCTGCGGATCGACGACGCGGCCGCCGCGGTGCACCTTGCGCAGCGCGTCGGCGAGTTGCTCCGCGGGTGCGTCCTTGAGCAGATAGCCGACGACGCCGGCTTCGAGCGCACGACGCAGGTAGCCGGGCCGCGCGAACGTCGTGACGATGACGACCTTGCTCGCGACGCCGCGGTCCCGCACGCGCTGTGCGAGTTCGAGCCCGGTCAGGCCCGGCATTTCGATATCGGTGACGACGACGTCGGGCGCGTGCTGCTCGATCAGGCGCCAGGCTTCCTGGCCGTCGGCCGCGCTCGCGACGACGTCCATGTCGGGCTCCAGGCGCAGCAGCGCCGACAGCGCGCCGCGCACCATGGCCTGATCTTCGGCCAGCAACACTCGGATCATGAACTCTCGCGCCCCGCCCGTTCGATGCGCGGCAGGTTAGCCCGCCGCACTGCCATGCTCAATGGACGCGCAGGGGTTCCGTGTCGACCGCCGCACCCTGCGCCGCGCGCGGCACGCGCACGGTCAGCCGCGTGCCCTGCCCGCGCACCGAATCGATGCGAAGTTCCGCATCGAGCATGGCCAGGCGCTCGCGCATGCCGACGAGACCGTTGCCCGGCACGATGTCGCCGCCGCGGCCGTTGTCGCGGACTTCGAGCAGCAGGTCGTCGCCTTCCCAGGTCAGCGTGACATTCGCGCGCGAGGCCTGCGCGTGGCGATGGATGTTCGTGACGGCTTCGCGCACGACCAGCGCGAGGCAGGTTTCGATCGGCGGCGGCGGCGGCATGCCGCCGAGGTCGTACTGGAAGACCACGCCGCCGGATTCGAGCAGCAGCCTGGCCGACGCCGTCTCCGCGGCGAGGCCCGCCGCGCGGATGCCGGTCACGGCGCGGCGCACCTGACCCAGCGCGTCGCGCGCGATGCGCTCGACGTCGCGCACTTCCTGGCGCGCCGCATGCGCGTCGCGGTCCCAGAGGCGGTTCGCGAGTTCGGATTTGAGCGTGATCAGCGACAGCGTGTGGCCGAGCAGGTCGTGCAGGTCGCGGCCGATGCGCTCGCGTTCCGCGAGTGCGGCCAGACGCCGGACTTCTTCGTGCGACAGGCGCAGCGCGACCTGCTTGCGCTGGTTTTCACGCATGAAGTACGAGCCGACGAAACAGGCCGTGCCGACCAGATACGTGATGCCGATCGTCAGCGGCGCGCCGCGCACGAAGGCGAGCAGGTACACCGAATAACCGATGGTCACGACGAACGCGAGCAGCAGCGAGCGGCGCAGCGTGCTCAGGTGCGGCGCGAACGCGCAGGCGAAGATCACGAAAGTGTTGGAGAACGGATTGATCTTGCCCAGCGGCACCGCGAGCACCGACATCGCGACGACGAGCAGTACGAGCTCGCGCCCCTGCGCCCAGTAGGCGCGGAAATACAGCGGCAGGAATGCAGCCGTGCCGATCAGCGTCAGCGGCAGCCAGTTCGGCGAAGCGATGCGCGGCACGAGCACGGGCAGGAACAGGAAGGCGAGATAGGCCAGCGACAGGAACGGCGCCCAGCCCATGCCGAGTTCCGGCGGGACGAGGCGGTCGCGCCAGGCGAGTACCTGCGGATGATTGAGCCAGCTCATGGGCGTCGATGCTGCCACGTCGCGGCGCTCACGGCTCGCGGTTGAGGCGGCGACCGGCCCAGTTGCCGATCACGACCGTGAAGACCAGGAGCCAGGCCAGGTGCGACACCGCGCTGCCGGTGCTCGGCTGGCCGATGCTCATGAGGCCGAGCTGCGCGAGATGCCAGGCCGGCCAGAGCACGGCGAACTTCTGGAACAGCGCCGGCAGCAGCGTCAGCGGAAACCACAGCCCCGACAGCAGCGCCATCGGCAGGTAGATCAGGTTGACGATGGCCGGCGCGGCCTGGCCGTTCGCGAAGCTGCCGACGAGCAGGCCCAGCGCGCAGAACGGCAGCGCGCCGACGACCATGGCTGCGCCGAGCAGCGCCCATTGCGCGATGCCCAGGCGCACGCCGCCGAAGATCGACGCGGCGGTTGCGAGCATCAGGAAGATCACCGCGGCGAAGATCATCGCCATCGCAAGCTTGCCGCCGACATAGTTCATCGGCGGCATCGGCAACGCGCGGCGCAGCGCGAGCAGGCCTTTGTCGCGTTCGGTCGCGACGCTGACGCCGAAGCCGAACAGACCGGGCGCCATCACGCCGAACACGCAGTACGTCGCCATCAGATAGTGGGCGACGTTCACCGACGCGCCGGGCTTGGCGAGCAGCACGCCGAACAGCAGGTAGAACATCACCGGAAACGCGAGCGCCGGCAGCGCGAAGCTCGGCGTGCGCAGCAGGCGCAGGAATTCCAGGCGCGCTTCGAGCAGCAGGCTGCGGCGCGAGATCGCATCGAAGATCAGGGTGCTCATTTATGCGGCCTCCCGCGTGATGGTGTGGAGCGCTTCGGCCAGGCCGGCGCGCTGGACTTCGAGATCGCGCACGTTCGCGTCGGCGGCGAGGAGTTCGCGCAGCACCGGCTCGGGCTGCGGCGTGACGATGTGCAGCCAGTCGCCGTCGCGCTGCACGCTGTGCACCTGTGGCCACGCGCGCACGCGCTCGGCCGGCACGGCGCTGACGCAGCGGATCTGACGCTGGCCGACGCGCGCGCGGATCGCATCGAGGCTGTCCTCGGCGACGAGCCGGCCCTGCGCGAGCACGCCGACGCGACGCGCGAGCGCCTCGGCTTCTTCGAGATAGTGCGTCGTCAGCACGATCGCGCAGCCGTCGGCGACGAGTTCGCGTATCGTTTTCCAGAATTGCACGCGGGATTCGGTGTCCATGCCGACGGTCGGTTCGTCGAGGAACAGCAGTTCGGGGCGCCCGCAGATCGCGAGCGCGAACTGCACGCGGCGCTGCTGGCCGCCCGAGAGCCGCGCGTAGCGCGCGTGGAGCAGCGGCTCGATGCCGGCCAGCGCGGCGACGTCGGCGAGGCTGCGCGGCTGCGGGTAATAGCTGCGCGTCTGCGCCAGCAGTTCGGCGACGCTGAGCGTGTCCGGCAAGCCGGCCGACTGCAGCATCACGCCGATGCGCCGGCGCGCGGCGAGATCCTGCGGCGCGCGGCCGAACAGCCGGACTTCGCCGGCATCGGGCCGCAGCAGGCCCAGCAGCAGCGAGATCGCGGTCGTCTTGCCGGCGCCGTTGGGTCCGAGCAGTGCGTAGATCTCGCCGGCGCCGATCGCGAGATCGACGCGGTCGAGCGCCTGTACCGCGCCGCGTTTCTTGCTTGCCCCGATCAGTTGCGCCACGCTTCGCTCTGTCATTGCGGATCTCCCGAAAGTGCGATCAGGCTACGCAGGCCCCCGCTGCCGCTGAAGTCCGCGTCATCAGCACTTGCAGTTGACAATCGTCATCCGCGGATCGCGGCGACGCAGCGCGATTGGCCCCTTCCGTCAGCCATGAAGCGGTCCCAGGGACGGACCAATACGCTCTGCTAGACTGCCCGGACCTCGCGCCGTCCGGCGCACTCAACCGTGATCCGATACACGCCGTCCGGCGTGCGTCGGCCTGTTTCGTTGGAGTACGCCATGCAGCTGATCGAACAACTCGCCGTTCTGCGCAACGCCGGCGGTGCCGCCCGCACCCGAGGCCTCGACGACGCGACCGTGCTGCGCTTTGCCGCGACCTCGCCCGAACTCGTCGACGCCGTAGCCCAGGCGCATGCGCGCTTTCTCGAAATCAAGGCCGAGCTGCCGCAGCTCGTGACGCTCGACGAAGCCGAGCAGATGCGCCTCGTACAGGCCGACTTCGTCAACTTCTATTCCGACGACTCGGTCAATCCCTATGTAGCCC
>CAMLLF010000010.1 GCA_946480705.1 uncultured Lysobacteraceae bacterium
GTCACGGTGGCCCGCACATCGATACCGGACGTTCCTGCCGCGAGGTCGCTCATAAGCGCGCACGATAGCGCAGAACCCCGGGCGTACCGCTAGCAGTCCTAGCGCGGCCGGATTTCGTCCCAGCGCGGTGCGGGAATGCCGGCTTCGCCGGCCGCGTCGAGCAGCGCGTCGACCGCACCGCGCAATTGCGCGGCGGCGAGCGCCGCGCCGGCCTGCTGCGCGACGCCTTCGATGAGTTCGAGGTCGAACTCGGTCAGGAGCGGCCCCGGATTGCGGCTGTCCGCATACACGGCACCGAGCAGTTCGTCGCCGAAGACGACCGGCACGCAGACCACGGCGCGAATGCCGCCGAGCACGACGCTCGGCCGCGCGCCGAGCCAGGGCGAGTCGGACGTATCGCAGCAGATGACGCTGCGCCGCTCGGCCATGCAGCGTTCGAGCGAACCGGCGCTGCCCGCGAACTTGCGATGCGTCAGATCGTCGCGCGCGAGGCCCTGCGCGGCGCGCACGCTCAACGTCTCCGCCGTCGAGCCATACAGCACGAAGCCGCGTTCGAGCTGCGAGAGTTCGAGCACGGCGTCGAGCGTCTGCCGCAACAAGGCATCGACGCCGAGTGCAGGCTGCAACTGCTGCGACAACGCACGCGAGGTCGAGCGGCGAACCTCGGCGAATGCCGCGGCATCGCGCGCGGTTTCCGCGCTCAGCGGTTCGAGCCAGCAATAGACGTCGCCGATCGCAAACCAGGTCGGCGAATTCAGCACCGCCTCGGACACGAGCCGGCCGTCCACGCGCAGCCCGTTCTTGCTGCCCAGATCGGTCAGCCGCCAGGCTTCGCCGTCGGCGGACACCTCGGCGTGATGCCGCGACACCGAACCGTGATCAAGGACGACCTCACAGCCCGGCGCGCGGCCGACGCTGTAGCGCGTGCCGTCGTCGAACACGCGCACGACGACGGCACGATCCGGCGGATAGGCACTGAAGCGCGCCGGCATGGTCCTCCGCGATCCTCAGGGGCCGCCGTTGAGGCGCGCGATGCTGTAGCGCAGCGAACGCGCGAGGCCGTCGAGGTCGCCCGCATCGTTGACGAGGTCGCGCTGCGAGCGCCAGACGTTTGCGATGCCCGTGCCCGCCTCCTGGTTCACGCGCAGGATGAACAGATCGATCTGCACCAGCGCCGTCGCGTAGTTCAGCGACAGCAGCGCGAGCTGCACATTGGTCAGCAGCCCCGCGAGTTCCAGACGCAGCACGTTGCCGAGAATCGCGGCGACGAGACGCAGCTCCAGATCGACGAGCTTGCCGAGCGCGATGACCGGCAGACCCAGCAGCGTTTCCGCACGCGTGTCGCTGACCATCATGAACTGCGAGAAGCCGCCGCTGCGGCCGCGCCCGCGCACGCTGCCGTTGGTCACGTCGGCCGTGATGTCGAAGAACGCGCCCGACAGCGGCGCCTTGAACACGCGATACGACGTACCCGGCACGAATACGAGCTCGTGCGTGTGGATCTCGAAATCGTAGGCGTTGACGAAACGCAGGTTGCCCTCGCCCGTCTCGCCGGTCTCCATGCCCGAGGCGAAGATGCGCTCGATCGCCGTGGGCTCGACCGTGATGAGCACCGGAAACGCCGGATCGACGCTGACGCCCGAAGGCAGCCGCGCCGTGATCGCCGGATCGGTCGGATTGACGAGCTGGGCGGTGAGGTTCAGTCCGGCGGCCGTGAGGTCGGTCGGCGAGTCGAACGTGATCGTGACTTCGCCGTCATAGGTCTGCAGCCCGCTGACGAGGCTGATGTCGGCATGGGCGACATTGCCGTTGATCGTGACGGTGACCTGGGCGAGCGCGGCATTCCACGGCGCCGCGGCGAGCGCGAGCAACAGGAACGACAACCCCAGCCCCCGGCGGGCGAGTGCGCGCATTGACGCTTTCATCGGTCGCCCCCTTTGCGGCATCGCATCCGTGCCGCTGCGGACTTCGCGGCCAATCTACCGGTGCGTCCGGAACTTGAACAGCCAGATACGGTGAAGAATGATTGTAGTTCCGTCACTTGGGCGAAATTTCCCGACGGACTTGAGGTTTTTCCCGGGTGCCGACCGACGGAGCCAGTACTGTCGAGTCCGCCAGCACGCGCCAGAGATCATGGCCCGAGGCCCGGTACTTCGCCTCGAACGGCGTCAATGCCGGCGTATCCGGATCGTCGCAGCGAACGAGCCGCGACGCGATGCCGGCGAGGGCCAGCGCGACGCCCCACTCCTCCGCATACGTTTTCCAGTTTGTGCGGAGTTCCATCTGTCCACCGCAGGCCAGCAGCGACGGCAGCACCGGATGTCCGGGCCAGCGCCGCTGCACGTGCTCGGGTTTCGGCCATGGATTCGGATACAGCAGGTACTGCGCGGCGAAGCGCCACTGCCGCTGCGCGGCGAGCAGCCAGAAGTCCACGAGGTCGCAACGCACGAGCAGCGCATTGGACGGAACCTCAGGCGCCGAGCGCCGGCCGCTGTCCAGGCGATGCGCCGACTTGTCGATGCCGATGACGAGCGCTCCGGCGTGCCGCCGCGCGAGCTGCCGCGTGCTCGCGCCGGTGCCGCAGCCCGCGTCGAGCACGCGCGGACGCGGGTCTCCGTCGACGCGTTCGGCCAGTTCGTCGAACGCGCGGCGCGAGTGTTCGGCGACGGGCCGGCGGAACGGATGATCGAGATGACGCTGCACCAGCATCGCGAGGCGCGCGTGCACGCCGTTCTGGCGACTGTCGACCGGACGGGAATTCGCGAACATCGATAGACCGAAACCCCGTATGACAAGCCTTGGATTGGCCGGGGCATGAGTTTACATTCGCCGCCTCCGCGCACCGCCGCAGCCTGACGACGACGCCATGGGCGACGCCCGCCGCTATTTCGACCTTGCCACGCCGTTTCCGATGAAGCGCGGCGGCCGCCTGCACGCCGCCCGCCTCGCCTACGAGACCTGGGGCGAACTCAGCGCCGCGCGCGACAACGCGATCCTGATCTTCACCGGCCTTTCGCCGAGCGCCCACGCCGCGTCCAACGCGGACGACGACACCCCGGGCTGGTGGGAAGACATGCTCGGCCCGGGCAAACACATCGACACGAGCCACTGGTACGTGATCTGCGTGAACACGCTGGGCAGTTGCAAGGGCTCCACGGGTGCCGCGTCGATCGACCCCGCCAGCGGCGAACCCTATCGGCTGAACTTTCCCGACCTGACCCTCGAGGACGCCGCGAACGCGGCGCACGAACTCGTACGCGGCCTGGGCATCACGCGGCTCGCCTGCCTGCTCGGCAACTCCATGGGCGGCATGACCGCGCTGGCCTACCTCGCCCTGCATCCGGACAGCGCGCGCAGCCACATCAGCATTTCGACGGCGCCGCAGGCGCAGCCGTTCGCGATCGCGATCCGCTCGCTGCAGCGCGAGGCGATCAGGCTCGATCCGCAGTGGAACAACGGTCACTATTCCGACGACCAGTACCCCGAAGCCGGCATGTCGATCGCGCGCAAGCTCGGCGTCATCACGTATCGGTCGGCCATGGAGTGGGTCGGGCGCTTCGCGCGCATCCGGCTCGAATCCGACCAGCGCGACGAAGAACCCTTCGCCGCGGAATTCCAGATCGAGTCCTACCTGATCGGCCACGCGCGCCGCTTCGTGCGCAACTTCGACCCGAACAGCTATCTGTACCTGTCGCGCGCAAGCGACTGGTTCGACATCGGCGAATACGGCGGCAGCGTCAGCGCCGCGCTCGCGCGCATCCGTCTGCAGCGCGCGCTGGTGATCGGCGTGGAAACCGACATCCTGTTCCCGCTGAGCCAGCAGCAGGAAATTGCCGACGGCCTGCGCCAGAGCGGTGCCGAGGTCGATTTCGTCGCGCTCGACAGCCCGCAGGGACACGATGCGTTCCTCGTCGACATCACCCGATTCGGTGCCGCCATCGCGCAGTTCCTGGCGCGGCTGTAAAATCGCCGCGCTATCGCCTACGGACCCCGTCATGCTGACCCTGCAGTTCCCCGGCGCGCAGCGCCTCGTCGACGCGCTGGACGCCGCCATCTGCCGCGACTGTCCGACCGAAATCACCGATCAACTGCGCCACACCCTGTGCCGCCTGATTCGCGACCCGGAAGTCCGCCTGCCCGACTGCGTGTTCGAACCCGTCGGCGACCACTACGCCCGACGCGAGCTCTACCGCAGTGACGAACACGGCTACAGCGTCATCGCCATGACCTGGGGCCCCGGCCAGGGCACGCCGATCCACGACCACGCCGGCATGTGGTGCGTCGAAGGCGTCTGGTACGGCCTGCTGGAGATCACGCCGTACGAAATGACCGGCAACGAAGAAAACCGCTACCGCTTCGAATCCCGCGGCACCATGATCGCCGGCGCCGGCTCCGCCGGCAGCCTGATCCCGCCGCACGAGTACCACACCATCTGCAACCCCAGCGACAACGACGTCGCCGTGTCGCTGCACATCTATCGCGGCCCGATGACCTGCTGCAGCGTGTTCCGCCCGCTGGAAAACTTCTGGTACGAGCGCGACCAGCGGCAGCTGTCGCTGGATCAGACGCACTGAGGCGGCCCTGGCGAGCTGGTGGGAGCTCCCTTCAAGGAGTGAAAGACGACTGCTCGGAACCGCAGATTCTGGTCGCTCCGAACGCCCAACGGGCCGGACGGATATCGGCGGGGATGGGCGGGGATGGGTTTCGCCGTCCAGTTCGAGCCACGCGCAGCCCACCCGCACGCCGCTTCACCCCCGAACACTTTCCGCTATACTCGCCGCCCCTACCGCATCGGCTTCCCCGCCGATGCAACACCAGTGCCGGTGTGGCGGAATTGGTAGACGCGGCAGACTCAAAATCTGTTTCTGGCGACAGAGTGGGGGTTCGATTCCCTCCACCGGCACCATCAAGACGTTCGACGAAGTCCGAAAACGTCCTGAAACCTGCGTAAAACCTCACTTTCCTCCTCTTCAATCGTCCACGAGCGTCCGTTCCTGCTCGGGGGTAGCCGCGTTCGCGTGGGGGTAAGCTGGGACAGCTGCCTGACGGTTGCCCGCATGCCCCTGACCGACACCAAGGCGCGCAAGACACAGCCTTCCGACCGCTCGAGGAAGCTGTTCGATGGCGAAGGTTTATACCTGTTGATAAATCCCAACGGTTCCCGGTAGTGGCGCCCCAAGTACCGTGGCCGGCAGGGAGAAGCTCCTCAGCCCCGGCGTTTATACCGAGATCTCGCTGAAGGCAGCGCGGGAGCGCCGCGACGAACTGCGCAAGCAACTACAGGCCGGCACAGACCCAGGCCAGAACCATCGCGCGGAGTCCGAGTGTTGCGGGGCGGTGCAGATCATCCGGTACGCGTCGGGCTTTCGATCGTCGCCTGGCGCAAGCGCTTCACAGTGCGCACGTGCGAAAGCCATCCGGCACATGGCGGCGGTTCTGCCGCGTGGCACCGTCGGCGCATCCAAAAGCCGCCGCTCACCGCTGCCACCCAATCTCCACCGACCACATCCTTGCCCCGTAATCAAAAATCAACGGCGCATTCGGCTGCGGCCGATTCTGCACATACGTGATGTCGGCATTCGTCGCGTTGCGCACGGCCAGTCGCAGGCTCAGTCCACGTATCGCGGCAAACCGATGCTCCGCCGACAGGTTCACGGCGCTGTAGCCGGCGACTTCGTTCGGCGGCGTTGTCGTGCGCGCGCCGACGCGGTTCCAGTTCGCGCCGAGCGTCCAGCGTTCGCTCGGCGTGTAGATGACGCCGAGGTTCGCGAGCACGTCGGGCGTGCCGAATGCGGTGCGCAGCGGCGGCACGGTGCCGCCGGGGGTTGGCACCTGGTGGCTGGTTTCGATGCGGGAGACGTTGGCGTTGAGGCGCCACGCGTCGGCGAGGCGCAGGCTGCCTTCGAGTTCGATGCCGCGCGAGCTCAGATAACCGGCGTTGCGGAAGCCGCTGCCGGGCGGGCCGGCCGGCGTCAGGAAATCGCTGAGCAGCGCGTGGTAGGCGGTCGCACGGAATACGCTGTATTGGCGGCGGTGGACCCAGGTCAGTTCGCTGGTGCGCACGCTTTCGAAATCGAGATTGGTATTGCGCACGCCGCTGTCGTACAGCTCGACCATGATCGGCGTGCGGAAGCCTTCGCCGTACTGCGCCTTGAGCGTGTTCGTGCCGCTCACGCGCCAGACGGCGCCGATGCGCGGGGTCACGCGCGCGGTGACGTCGGAAAAGCTGTCGTAGCGCAGGCCGCCGGTGAGGCTGAGCTTGTCGTTCCAGTCGAACTGGTCCTGCACGAGCACCGAATACGACGACAGTGTGGTGCTGACGCTGGCGGGACGGCGTCCCGGCGGCGGCGGCGCGTTCGGCGGCGGGGCCATGACGGGCAGCGTTGCGCGCTCGATGTCGAGATCGTTGAACGCGACTTCGGCCAGCACGCGATGGCGGCCGAACAGCCAGCTGGCGTCGCTGCCGAATTCGCGGCGGTCGGCGGTGAAGGATTGTCCGTTGGCGTAGTCGGCATCGGACCAGCGCGTCCACAGGCCGACGCGGTCGTCGTCGCCGAAATGCCAGTCGTAGCGGGCTTCGAGTGCTTTCGTGTGCTCGCGCGGCGTGCGCAGCGTCGGCGTCGGCGATCCCGCGGCGAACGCGAGTCGCTGCTGGTTGCGCGCGAGGCCGGCGGCCTTCAGCGCGAATCCGCCGCGCGCGACGCGCAGCGTGCCGTAGTTGCGCTCTTCGTCGGCAGGCCCGCGGCCGGGCGCGTCGTAGCGTTCACTGGTTTCGCGCGCGAGATCGAGCTGCCAGGTCCAGTCGCCGCGGCCCGACAGGGTTCCGCCGACCAGGCGTTCGCCGCCGGCGCCGAATCCGGCGAACGCGCCGGTGCGATCGGCGCGGGTCACTATGTTGACGAGTCCGTTCAACGCGAAGTCGCCGAACACGACGGAACCCGGGCCGCGTATCACTTCGACGCGGTCGACGAGGTTCAGCGGCATCAGCAGGGTCGCGGAGTTCTGCGCGGCGACGGGATAGGACGTGTCCAGCCCGTCGACCATTATCTTCACGTTTCCAGAATTGAAGAATGCGTCAATGCCGCGGACGCGCAGCGTGGCCGCGCCGTTCGGATCGCGGTTGACTTCGATGCCGGGCAGCAGCGCGACGGCGTCGAGGACGGTCCGCGCGCCGAGTGCGCGCGCTTCGTCGGCCGACAGCACGCTGACGATGCCGGGCACGAAGTCGGCGTTCTCGCGCGTGCGCGTGGCCACTTCCGTTTCCTCGGCGAGCAGTTGCAGCAGTGCCTGCCGTTCCGCTTCGTCGCCGCCCTGTGCGCCGTCCTGCGCCCACGCGGCGCCGGTCGCGGCCAAGGCAACCCATAGCACACCGTGCCGGATCATGATGGTTCTTCCCCCTGCAACACGCGGACGGCCGCCCCGTCGGCTCCCGCGATGACGCACCGATTGCGTCCTCCGCGCTTCGCTTCATACAGCAAGCGGTCGGCGCTTTCCAGAAGGTCGCGTCCGTCGCGGCCGGCCGGTGCACGCTCGATCGCACCGATGCTGATGCTGACGCGCGTCGACGTGCCGGAGCGCGCATGCGGCAGATCGAGATCGCGCACGGCGGCGAGCAGCCGCTGCGCGTGCGTCGCGGCATCGCCGTCGGGTGCGTCGGCCAGAATGGCGACGAATTCCTCGCCGCCGTAGCGCGCGGTGAGGTCGCCCGGATGCCCGCAGGCGGCGTGCAGCGCGGCGGCGACGCGCCGCAGGCAGTCGTCGCCGGGGCCGTGGCCGTAGTGGTCGTTGTAGTCCTTGAAGTGATCGATATCGATGAGCAGCAGGCGCAGGACGAGGCCGTGTTCGTAGGCGCGCGCGGCGCGGCGCAGCCATTCCTCGTCGAAGCGCCGGCGGTTGGCGATGCCGGTCAGGCCGTCGATCAGCGCGCGCTGCTCCAGCAGGTCGCGCTGGCGCTTGAGTTCGAGGTGCGTGCGCACGCGCGCCCGCACGATGGCCGGGCTCACGGGCTTGGTGATGTAGTCGACGGCGCCGGCGTCGAAGCCGCGTTCTTCTTCGCCGATCTCGTCGCGCGCGGTCACGAAGATAACCGGTATTTCGCGCGTGGCCGGTTCGGCCTTGAGCCGGCGCAGCAGCTCGAAGCCATCCAGCCCCGGCATGACGACGTCGAGCAGGATCAGGTCGACCGCGTGGCGCGCAACCAGCGCGAGCGCGCGCTCGCCGTCGGTCGCGAAGCGCAGGTCGTAGGCGCCCTGCAGGGCTTCGGCGAGCACGCGCACGTTCGCGGGTTCGTCGTCGATGATCAGCACGGAAGGCCGCGTCGTCATGACACGCTCCCGGCCGGCGCGAGCGTGCGGCACCAGCGCAGCGCGGCGGCGTAGTCGAGCTGGTCGACGGCATCCTGCAGCACCGACAAGTGCTCGCGGCCGGCGGCATCGAGCCCCTGCGTGAGTCGCGCGAGCGTCGTCGCGGCGTCGAGGCTGCCGCCTTCGAGTTCGGCGATCAGTTGCGGCCAGAGGCCGTCGTTGTCGTCGCCAGGTGATGCCGCTGGCTCGACAGTGGCCGCCGGCTGCGGCAGGTCGGCGCTGGCGAGTTCTTCGAGCGCCAGCGCGAGTTCGGCGAGCAGGCGATCGACGGGATCGGACTGGCGCAGCGCGGTTTCGAGCGCGGTCGCCGCGGCGGCGACGCGCTGCGCGCACAGCGTGGCGGCGGCGCCTTTGACGGTGTGGGCGAGATCCTGCGCGGCGACGCCGTTGCCCTGTGCGAGGGCGGCGCCGATGCGCTCGGCGGCGTCCGCGTGCCGGCTGCGGAAATCGGCGAGCAGGCGCCAGAGCAGGTCGCGCTTGCCGTTGACGCGCTCGAGCGCGGCGGCCAGATCGACGCCGGCGACCGCTTCGGCGGCGGATACGGCAAACGTCGGGCGTTGCGACGGCTGCGTGTCGTGGATCTCGTGCGGCAGCCACGCGGCGAGCGTGCGCAGCAGGCGTGATTCCTCGATCGGCTTGGACAGGTAGTCGTCCATGCCGGCGTCGAGGAATCGCTTGCGGTCGCTCGCGAGCGCATGCGCGGTCAGCGCGATCACCGGAATCTTCGCGAGGCGCGGATCGCGCTTGAGCCGCCGCGTCGCTTCCATGCCGTCCATCTCGGGCATCTGTACGTCCATGAGCACGACATCGTAAGGCGCCAGTTCGAGGCGCTGCAGCGCTTCGAGGCCATTGCCGGCGCAGTCGACGGCGAGTCCGGCGTCGCGCAGCAGTTCCTGCGCGACCTGCCGGTTGATCGGGTTGTCCTCGACCAGCAGCACTCTGCCGCCTTGTGGAAAGCGGTACACGGTGCCGGGCGCCGTGCCGAGGGCGCCCATGCGCAGGCCGCGCGTGGCGCCGAGCGCCTGCAGCGCGGCGTCGTGCAGGGTCGACGGGCTGATCGGCTTGTGCAGAAATACGTCGACGCCGGCGCGCTCGGCGGCCTGCATCAGCGTGCTGTCGCCGTAGGCGGTCGCCATGACGACGCCGGGTTTGCGCAGGCCGCGCCGGCTCAGTTCCGACAATGCGGCGAGTCCGTCCATGCCGGGCAGCTTCCAGTCGAGCAACAGCAGGTCGAACGGCGGCTGCGCGGCGCTCATGCGCGCGAGCGCGGTTTCGGCCGACTCGGCCAGCGAGACCTCGAAGCGCAGCGATTCGAGCATGGTGCCGAAGACCTCGCGCGTGGTCGCGTTGTCGTCGACGACGAGCGCGCGCAGGCCGGCGACGGGCCGGTCGGCCGGTTCGGCGGTGCTGCCGATGCCGAGCGGCACTTCGAACCAGAACGTGCTGCCGCGACCGCGTTCGCTGTCGCAACCCATGCGGCCGTCCATCAGTTCGACGAGGCGTTTGCAGATGGCGAGGCCGAGGCCGGCACCGCCGTGGCGGCGCGTGTCGGACGCGTCGACCTGCGAAAACGGCTGGAACAGCCGCGCGAGATCCTCGCGCGAGATGCCCGGGCCGCTGTCGTGCACGGCACAGCGCAGGACGATCCGCCCGATCGCGTCGGCAGGTTTCACGCCGATCTCGACGAGCACTTCGCCGCGCGCGGTGAATTTGACGGCGTTGGTCACGAGGTTGATCAGGATCTGCTGCAGGCGCAGCGAATCGCCGAGCAGCGCGCGCGGCACGTCGGGCCCGATCGCGAACAGCACTTCGAGATGTTTCTCGCGCGCGCGCTCGCCGACGAGCGCGGACAGATCCGTCACGACCTGATCGAGATCGAACGGCTCGCGCGCGAGGTCGAGCCGGCCGGCTTCGATGCGCGACAGGTCGAGCACGTCGTCGATGATGCCGAGCAGCAGCCGCGCGGATGCCTGCAGCTGGCCGAGCAGTCCGCGCTGGCGCGGGTCGAGCATGGTCTTGCCGAGCAGCGTCGCCATGCCGATGACGGCGTTCATCGGCGTGCGGATTTCGTGGCTCATGTTGGCCAGGAACTGGCTCTTGGCGCGGTTGGCGGATTCGGCCTGGTCTTTCGCCTCACCGAGTTCGCGCTCGAACCGGCGCTGCGCGGTGACGTCGCGCGCGATGCCGTCGGCGCCGAGGAATGCGCCGTGCTCGTCGTGCAGCGGCACTTCCGACAGTTCGATGCGGTGGATCGCGCCGGCGGCGTCGCGGACTTCGATTTCGTAGTTGCACGCGATGCGCGAGGCGCCGGTTTCGAAGCGTTCCCAGGCGGCGCGATTGAGCGGCGCGGCGGTCAGCAGTTCCTCTTCGCGCTCGCGATAGTCCTGCGGCGCGAAGCCGAGCACGCGCCGCACGGAGTCGCTGACCGAAGTCAGCCGGCCGCCAGCGTCGCGTCCGTAGACGAAATAACTGTCCAGCTGGTCGACGAGCCGCCGGAATTTCAGCTCGTGCTCGGCGAGCGCGTGCTCGGCCTGCCGGCTGCGCTCGCGCTGGCGTTCGAGCATGGCGGTGACCCAGGCGAGCGCCGCGCCGAGCACGCCGAGCAGCAGCGCGACGAACAGGCCCTGGGCATAGAGCTGGCGCCGCACGTCGGCGCTGAACGCGCGGAACAGCGCGGGGCTGACGGCGAAATGCGCGACGCCGAGCAGTTCGGCGGTGTCGGCGTGATACAGCGCGACGTCGACGCGGAAGGCGTCGGCATGCGCGCCGTCGATCGCGCGGTCGAGGCTGCCGCGCGGCGCGTCGGTCGCGTCGTAGTCGAGTTCGAGGCCGATGCCGGCGAAGAACGGTTCGTTGCTCTGGCCGTCGCGCAGCAGCAGGAGCTGGTCGAGCGCTTCGCTCAGGCGGCGCGGGCGCTCGGCGGCATCGCCGCGCGACAGCGCCTCGGACAGCAGCACGGCCTGCGACTGGGCCAGCACCTGGGCCTGCTCGGCAGCGGCCTGCTGCAGGCGCGGCTGAAGCAGCACATTCCAATAGATTACAAGTGCGCTTTCGAGAATCAGCGCGAGCGCGAGGAAGGCCAGCCCGATGACGACGGGAATCCGGCGTGTCGTACCGCGGTTCGGCGCGGCGCTCATCGGTGCACCTTCGCGACCTGGACGAAGAAGGGCTTCAGCTCGATGCCGGCCGCTTCGAGCGTCGTCAGATTGAGGAACGGCTGGACCTTGGCCTCGACCGCGAGCCCGGCCGGTATGCCGCGCTCGACGTCGCCTTCGAACGGCGAATAGACGATGACGTGGTTGGCGATGCTCCAGCGCACGAGCGCATCGATCTCGGCCGACGACAGGCGCGTGGCGAGGAACACGGCGGCGGGCAGCGGCGGCGCGTCGCCGGGCAGGGCCGCACTGGTCACGCGGTCGACCGGCAGGTCGCGGATCCGCGCGGCGTCCGGCGATGCGGCAGGCGCGATCAGGTCGCCGACTTCGGCGGCGCTGCGCGCGTCGGTGGAATAGATCAGCAGGCGCAGCCGGCCGTCCGTCGCCTTGCGGTCGAGCGCGACGTCGGCGGCGAGCAGCGACCGGAATACACGCGCGCCGGCGCGAACGCGGCGCTCGTCCGTGCTGTCGGCGGAAACCGACACGGTCGCACAGGCCAGCCCGACGACGATCAGCCAGGCCACCGCCGGCACCGGCAGATGCCGCAGCAGCCCGCGCCAGCCGAAGCGCCCCTGCGCGCGGGAGGCGCGGTGCGGCGGATCGGATGGCGTCGAAGAATCGGGCATGGATCGGATCTGGCAGCGACGAGGGACGGCGTGGCATCGTGTCATCGGGGATCGTGGGTGACAATCGTGGAGAAACTAAGGAGGACGTCACGGTGAAGGGGGCGGCAGCATCGAATGAACGCGATTCGGCGCGTCGGATATTGATCGTCGAGGACGAGCCGAGCCTCGCCACGCTGCTGGCCGATACGGTCGCCGCAGAAGGCTACGACCCGAGCGTGCTGGCCGAAGGCCGCGGCGTGGTCGACTGGGTGCGCCGCAACACGCCTGCGGTCGTGCTGCTCGATCTGAATCTGCCGGACCAGGACGGCTTCGGCATCTGCCGCGACATTCGCGCATTTTCCAATGTTCCACTGATCATGATCACGGCGCGCGTGGAGGAGATGGACCGGCTGCGCGGGCTGGAGATCGGCGCCGACGATTACATCTGCAAGCCGTTCCGTCCGCGCGAGGTGCTCGCGCGCGTGCGTGCCCTGCTCCGCCGCGCGGTCGACTGGCGCGAGGACCGGCCGGCGGGCGTGCTGAGCCTCGACGAGACGCGATTCGAGGCACACTGGAAAGGCGTCGCGCTGGATCTGACGCCGGTCGAATTCCGCTTGCTGCAGGCACTCGGTCACCGTCCGGGCCGCGTGCTGTCGCGCGCGCAGCTGTTCGATGCGATCTACGCCGACGACCGTGTCGTCAGCGACCGCACGGTCGACAGCCACATCAAGAATCTGCGCAAGAAGATCGCCGACTGCAGCGGCGGCGACGACCCGCTGTGGTCGGTCTACGGCGTCGGCTACAAGCTGGAACTCGGCGGCGTGCGCAGCGCCTGAAACACCGCGCCGGACGGCTTACGGCCCGGAGCCGACGATCGCGCCGAGATCGAGCAGCATGACGTCGGTGTCGTCGCGCGCGACGATCGGCAGCACCGCGCGCGTCGCGGCGCGATCGAGCGCGAGACCGCCTTCGGGCAGCGCCCATTCGACCTTGCGCAGCAGCCGCGGCGGCGTGCCGTCCCAGGGCTGCACGAACAGCTGCGGCTTCATGTCTTCGCCGCTGTAGAGGTAGTAGAGGCCGGTCGGATCGACGCGCCAGGCGCTCATGTTCCAGAACTGCACGTTGCTGTTGACGCGCTCTTCGGTGCCGCTGGCCAGATCGAGCGAATACAGGCCGCCTTCGCCCATATTGGCGAAATACAGTTTTCCATTCCCCGCGCCGTCGCTGACGCTGTAGGCCGACGATTCGGACAGCCGCCGGCTCGTGCGCTTGGCCAGGTCGCGCTGCCAGATGTGCCAGGCGCCGTCGCGGTCGGACACATAGAAGATGCTGTGGCCGTCCCAGGAATAGCTGCCGTAGCGAACGTTGTCGCCCTCGTCGCTTTCCAGGCGCGTCTGGCCCGAGTCGACTTCGACCGAATAGAGCCGGCTCTGACCGTTGCCGCGCGCGACGTAGAGCACGCGGCGGCCGTTGGGCGACCAGTTCGGCGCGCTGAGCTCGGCGTTGCGGTGGTGCGTGATCTGGTACGAGGTGCGCGCGCCGGGCTCGGACAGCCAGAGCTGCGAATCGCCGCCGCGGTTGGAGACGAACACGAGGCGGTCGTCGTTCGGCGCGAACGCAGGCCAGGATTCGCTGCGCGTCGACGACGCGATGCCCTCGCCCGCCGCGTCGACGGCCGCGTCGAAGCGAAAGCTCTGCAGGTTCACATCGGCGTTGTCCTGCTGGAACACGGCAAGGCCGCGACCGCGGCTGACCGCGGGATAGCTGCCGCCGGCGATGCCGAGATTCGCGAGATCGCCGGACTCGGTGTCGAGCAGATAGAGGCTCTGCGTGCCGCCGTGATCGGAGGACAGCAGGATGTGGCGATTGTCGGGCAGCCAGTCATAGCCGCGTAGGCGCGCGCGCAGACGCGTGAGCTGGCGCGCGGCGCCGCCGCTCGCGGCGACGACGAAGATGTCGCTGTAGGGAACCGCGCCGCGGCGAAACGCAATGCGCGTGCCGTCGGGCGATGCGCGCGGCTGGATGTCGGGCTGTCCGGGATCGCGCTGGTAGTCGAGCGGCGTGACCTGGCCGTCCTCGAGCGCGAGCACGTGCAGGCTCTTCGCGGTTTCCGCACGCGTCTTGCCGTCGCGCTCGGGCAACTGCCGGTAGCGCGAGATCAACAGCGCGCGGCCGTCGCGGGTCCAGTCGAAATAGTCGATGAAATGTGGCTCGCAGCTCGTGGCTTCGCGCTCGCGGCCGCCGAGCGCGGCCACGACGACGATACGGCATTCGTCGCCGCGCAGGCGCACGAACGCGATCTGCGTGCCGTCGGGCGACCAGACCGGATAGGTTTCCTCGCTCGCTTCGCTGCGGCTGAGCCGGATCGGCGGCGAGCCGGACAGGCCGCGCAGATAGATGTGCGGTCCTTCGTCGCCGGGATAGCGCGCGGTGTAGGCGACCGACGTGCCGTCCGGCGAGATGCTCGGGAACGTCTCGCTGTCGGACTCGGCGGTGACGGGACGCGTCGGAAAGCCGCTCTGCGCGAACAGCGGATTGCGCAGGTCGACGCGCGAGGGCGGCGGCGCGCGGCCGAACACGGCGAGGAACGTGCACAGCAGCACGACGGCCGCACCGACGATCCAGAGCCCGACCGGCCGCTTCGGCGCGTCCGCCGGCGCGGCGGCCGGCAACGACGCGCCGTCGGCGGCAATCTCGCCACCGCCGGCGCCGGGCAGTTGTTCGAGCCATTCGACCGGCGTCACGAGCCGGTAGCCGACCTTCGGAATCGTCTCGATGTGCCGCGGAAGTTTCGGATCGTCTTCGATCGCGCGGCGCAGTTCGGTCACCGCATGCGTGAGCACGTCGTCGGTCGGGAATGCATCGCGCCAGACGGTATCGAGTAGTTCGGTGCGCGTCTGCGGCGCGCCGTTGGCCAGCATGAGCTGACGCAGCACGGCCATGGCTTTCGGCGTCGGCCGCAGTTCGCGTTCGCCGCGCAACAGGCGATTGCTGGCCAGATCGACGAACCAGTCGCCGAGGCGCGCGAATCGTGTCTGGTCCTGTGGTCGCAGCACGCGAACGTTGGAGCTCACCCAGATCCCTCAACGGTTGATGATCGTCGTGGCGCGCACCGTACGAGGCGTGCCGGCGCCACTGCGCGGCGCTGGCGACGGCGCCCCGGTCACTGTCGGCATAGAGCGGCCGCCGGTCAACTGCCGTCCGTCGCGGGCCGCGCGAACGCGCGATCAGCGTCGGTCTGCGTTCGCGTCCCGGCAAACGCTGCAACATGCCGGCTCAACGGAAGCGGTCGGTCGCCTCGACCAGCTCGTGCGTGATGCCGGGCTCCATCGCCGAATGGCCGGCATCGGCGACGATGCGCAGGTCGGCTTCCGGCCAGGCACGGTGCAGATCCCAGGCCGAACGCGCCGGACAGACCACGTCGTAGCGGCCCTGCACGATCACCGCGGGTATGTCGCGCAATCGGCCGGCATTGCGCAGCAGCTGGTCGTCGCGCTCGAAGAAACCGCCGTGCACGAAGTAGTGGCATTCGATGCGGGCGAACGCGAGCGCGAACTGGTCTTCGCCGGTCGCGGCGATGTGCGAGGGATCCTGGAACAGGAAACTCGTCGCGCCTTCCCAGATCGACCACGCCTTCGCCGCCGCCGTGCGCACATCGGCATCGCTGCTCGTGAGCCGGCGGTAGTAGGCGCTCATGAGGTCGCCGCGCTCGGCTTCCGGAATCGCCGCGAGATACGACTCCCACACATCGGGGAAGATCGCATCGCAGCCGCGCTGGTAGAACCACTCAAGTTCCCAGCGCCGCAGCATGAAGATGCCGCGCAGCACGAGTTCGGTCACGCGTTGCGGATGCGTCTGCGCGTAGGCCAGTGCGAGCGTCGATCCCCACGAGCCGCCGAATACCTGCCAGCGCTCGATGCCTAGGTGCTCGCGCAGCCGTTCGATGTCGGCGACGAGATGCCAGGTCGTGTTGTCGCGCAGTTCCGCATGCGGCGTGGAGCGTCCGCAGCCGCGCTGATCGAACAGCACGATGCGGTAGTGCGCCGGGTCGAAGAAGCGTCGCGAGTTCGCGTTGCAGCCGGCACCCGGGCCGCCGTGCAGGAATACGACGGGCTTGCCGCGCGGATTTCCACACTGCTCGTAGTATACGTTGTGCAGGTCGGACACCTGCAGCCTGCCGCTGTCGAACGGTTCGATTTCCGGATACAGCGTGCGACGCGGCGACCTGGCGACACTCATGGGCGAATCCTGACCTGGCAATCGCCCGAGTTTAGCCCGCACGCGCGCGCCGTGCGCGCCTCATTCGGTCGCCGCCGGCGCGCCCGCCGCGCGCTTGCAGATCAATTCCTGATTAAGGAATTCGCGTCCGTTGGACGCGCGCGAATAGATGCGCGAACGTGTGCGGCCTTCGTCGATCCACTGCCAGTCGAGCCGTTCCGCACGGGCGTTCTCGTCGGCCGGGCGGATCTCCACCTTGCCGCTGAGGTGACGCAGATCCGGCGCGAGTTCCGCATCGATCGTCATGCGCCGGTCGGGCGTGGTCGCATCGAAACCGCTGCCGAGCACGTGCATGGTTTCCGGATCGACGCTGAGCAGGTTGATGCCGACATGGACGGTGTCGCCGCCGCGCAGTACGGCATGCACCGACTCCTGCAGGAAATTGCCTTTGAGCACCCATTCGAAACGGCGTTTCTGCGCGGTCTCGACCATGCGCTCGTGGAAGCGGTCGTCCCAGGTACGCAGGCTGCAGTCCCAGTTGCCGATCAGCGGCTGGGCGAACGACTTGAACGCCTGCCGCGAATCCTGCGCGACGCGCGGGTCGATCGCGCCGGCAACGCCGCTCGACGCCGTCAGCACGACGAGCAGACTCATGGCCTTGTTCATCACCACGGCATGCAGCGCCACGAAGCCGAACACGCCGATGAGCAGCAGCA
>CAMLLF010000011.1 GCA_946480705.1 uncultured Lysobacteraceae bacterium
CTGGGCAGGGCTCGACGTGACCGTGCACTTCGGCGTCGACGTTGAACGTGCTGCCGTCGTAGTTGATCGTGCGGCTCAGCCGTTCGGTCGCGCTCCGGTGGAAGCGGTAGCCGTCGACTTCGATGCCCTGGCTGTCGCCGACGAGAAATCCGAACCGCGCGCGGCCGACGGTGCGGTTCTCGGTCAGCCCGAAGTCGTCCTCGAAATTGACGTCGGTGCCGATCAAGCCGTTTTCGCCGTCGATGCGCGCGTCCGCGTCGCTGTCCGTCTGATACGCGCCGAGCGACAGGTAGAAACGATCGAGCGCCATGGGCTTTTCGGCCTGGGCGGCCGGAGCGAGCGCGGCGAGCAGAAGGGCGGGCAGATAGCGTCGTTGCATGATTCGTGTCCTTGAGTGCGTGTGCGTCGTGCCGGCGCAGGGGCGTCCCGCGCCTGCGGCAATTCTGGCATGCCCCCACCGGCGCGGCAGTCGCGCCGACGGCGGGCGCATCATGGCTTCCGTGCGCGTCGAAGCCGTGTGAACTCGGAAAACTCCCACTGGCGCAGGCCGACCATCAGGCTGAAGCCGTCGCGCTCGCGCAGCGGCAGGCGCGCGTCCTGGCGCGCGAGTTCGTCGAATTCCTGCGCGAGGCGGATCAGCGCGGTCTTCATGCGCGTGCGCGAGGCCATCGACAGCATGCCGCTCAAGAAACGGAATTCGTCGCCGATGCCGTCGAACGCCCCGCGCAGGAATTCGCCGGCGACGTGCGCGAGAAAGAACGCGTGCACCGGGCCGTCCTTGCGCCAGGCGAAGTTGCGCGCGGTCAGTTTCTTGACGCGCCGCGGCGGCCGGTAGTCGACGATGCCGAGTTCGTCGAGCCGCAACAGCAGGCTCACGAGACGCGCCTCGTCGAATTCGTAGGTCGCGGAAATCTCGGCGAGCTTCCAGTCGTTGACGAGCAGATAGGTCATCAGCAGCAGTTGCGGATCGCGCACGAGCGCGCGTTCCTGCGACTCGCTGAGTTCGTGCAGTGCCGCCGGCGCCTGGCTGCCGTCGACGAGATCGCTCAGCGTGAGTTCGAGCACTTCGCAGATGCGGTCGAGCCGGCCCAGCGAGAAGTCGCCGCGGCTCAGGTCGCGCTTGATCGTCGGTTCGCTCAGGCCCAGCTGATCGGCGAGCTGCCGGTAAGTCATGCCGCGCTGGCGCAGCACGCTGCGGATATTGCGCACGAGGGTTTGTCCCGCGCTCATCGCGTCGCTTCCCGGTATCAGATCGTTATACCGGATCAGACAACAGCGATAGACCGCGCGCAAGGATTTGCGCGTGCCGCCGGCGCTGCGGCAGTCTCTGGCCGCATACCGGCGCTCCGCGAGGACTCCTGCGATGAATCTGGCCGCGTCATCCGTTCCGCTGCGCCCGTGCGCGCCGGCGGCCTGCCGTCCGCTGCGCCTGCTCGGCAGCGGCGTCGCGGCCGCGCTCGATCCGCTCGCGAGCAGCGCGATCGATGCACGCCTCGGGTTGCCGCCGGGAACCGTCGAGCGCCGCAGCGGCGTGCGCAGCCGCGGCGTCGAAACGCGGCGCAGCGCCGCCGCGCTCGGCGCGGACGCGGCGCGCCGCGCACTCGCGAGCGCCGGTCTCGGCCTGCATGAGATCGATGCCGTGATCGCCGCGAGCGCCACCATGGACCAGGCCATGCCGTGCAACGCCGCGCTGATCCATCGCGAACTTCACCTGGGACAACCGGGCCCGAGCGAGCGCGGCATGCCGGCGTTCGATATCGGCGCGAGCTGTCTCGGCTTCGTCGTCGCGCTCGACACGGCCTCGGCGCTGATCGCCGCGGGACGCTATCGCCGCGTGCTCGTCGTCGCCGCCGACATCGCCTCGTGCGGTCTCGACTGGGACCAGCTCGAGGCCAGCGCGATCTTCGGCGACGGCGCCGCAGCGGTCGTCGTCGACGCCGGTCGCCATGCCGACCACGTCGATCGCGACGGACGCGCGGCGCCCGGCCTGCTCGCCGCCGCCTTCGCGACCCACAGCGAAGGCGCGCACTTCTGTGAAATCCGCGGCGGCGGCTCGCGCTACCACCCGAGCCGCATCGACGAGCCGTTCGGACCGCTGGCGCAGTTCCGCATGGACGGCACCTCGGTCTTCCGCCTCGCCGCGCGCCGGCTCGGGCCGTTCATCGACACGCTGCTCGCCGACGCCGGCCTCGCACGCAGCGACATCAACGTCGTGATCCCGCACCAGGCGAGTCGCCACGGCCTCGACTTTCTCGCGCGCCTGCTGCGCCTGCCGCGCGAACGCACCGTCGACATCTTCGCGACCCACGGCAACCAGGTCGCCGCATCGCTGCCGAGCGCGCTGCATCACGCGCTGAGCAGCGGCCGCCTGCAGCGCGGCATGCACGCGCTGCTGATCGGCACCGGTGCCGGCGTCAGTTTCGGCGGCCTCGTGCTGCGCTGCTGAGGCCATCGAGTGAAACCCGCATCGCGACTCCGCGTCCATCTGCTGCAGGTCGGCCATTGCCGTCATCCCGAATGGGTCACGCTGCGCGGCGGACGCTGGACGAGCGCGGAATTTCCGGCGCTGGCCGCGCTGCTGATCCATCCGCGGCACGGCGCGCTGCTCTATGACACCGGCTATTCCGCGCATTTCGAAGCGGCCACGCAGCGGTTCCCGGAACGCCTCTATCGCTGGATCACGCCGGTGCAGTTGCCGGCGACGCAGACGCTGCAACAACAGCTCGCGCGGCACGGCGTCGCGCCCGCCGACGTCGCGCGCGTGCTGATCTCGCATCTGCACGCGGACCACATCGCCGGCCTGCGCGACCTGCCGCGCGCGCGCTTCACCGCGCTGCGTGCCGAGATAGCGCAGCTCCGCGACGTCGGCCGCCTGCGCGCGCTCATGCACGCGGTGCTGCCGGCGCTGCTGCCGGACGATTTCGCCGCGCGCCTGGACTATGCCGACGACGCGCCCGCGCGCGATCTCGGGCCGCTGTGGGCACCGTTCGCGCGAGGCTTCGATCTGTTCGGCGACGGCAGCCTGATCGCCGTTCTGTTGCCCGGCCACAGCAGCGCGCAGATGGGACTGCTGCTGCGCGACGCGGACGATCGCCCGCTGCTGCTCGCGGCCGACGCGTGCTGGTCGGCGCGCGCCTGGCGCGAACAGCGCATGCCGTCGCTGCTCGCGCGCCCGCTGATGCACGACTGGGCGGCCTACCGCACGACGCTCGCGGGCCTGCTCGCGGTCGCGACCCGCCAGCCCGACCTGCTGATCGTGCCGTCGCACTGCGGCGCGACCATTGCGTCGTACTCACCGCGCGCGCAGGAATGCGCCGCATGAGCGCACCGCGGCACATTCTCGTGACCGGCGCCTCGGGCTTTATCGGCTCGGCGTTTCTCGACCGCTTCGCCGCGCGCGAGGATCTCGTGCTCCACGGCGTCGGCCGGCGTCCGCTCGCGCGTCCGAACTACCACGCGGTCGATCTGTCGCAGCCGTTCGATCTCGACGTCCGCGCCGACGTCGTCATCCACGCGGCCGCGCGCTCCTCGCCCTGGGGCACGACCGCGGACTTCCGGCGGCACAACGTCGAGGCGACGCGCCGCGTGCTCGACTGGTGCCGGCGCAACGGCCTGCCGCGACTCGTCTATGTTTCATCGAGTTCGGTGTTCTATCGCGACGCCGATCAGTTCGGACTCACCGAAGACAGCCCGATCGGTCCCGCGTTCGTCAACGACTATGCCGCGACCAAATATGCGGGCGAGCAGCTCGTCGCAGGCTACGAGGGCAGCTGGGTCGTCGCGCGTCCGCGCGCGGTATTCGGACCCGGCGACACGGTGCTGTTCCCGCGCATCCTGCGCGCGGCGCGGCGCGGCCGCCTGCCGCTGATCGACACCGGCCGCGCGCCGGCGGTCGGCGACCTGATCTACATCGAAACGCTCTGCGACTATCTGCTGGCGCTCGCGCTGCGCGAGGATCTGCGCGGCAGCTACAACCTGACCAACAACGCGCCGATCGCGATCCAGACCTTCCTGCTCGACACGTTCGAACGCCTCGGCCTGCCCGCACCGCGCCGCCGCGTGTCGCTGCGGCTCGCGCGCGCCGCCGCCACGGCCGGCGAATGGCTGTACCGCACGCTGCGCCTGCCCGGCGAACCCCCGATCACGCGCTTCGGCGTCGGCGTGTTCACGCAGTCCAAGACCTTCGACGCGACGCGCATGCTGCGCGACCTCGGTCCGCCGTCGGTGTCGCTCGACGAAGGCGTCGCGCGTTTCGTCGACTGGCAGCGGCGCCGATGCTGACGCCGTGCCTGCTGCTCTGCGCGTGCTACGCACTGTTGCTGTTCGGCAAGGCCGCGTTCGCGCTGCGCTACGTCGACGCAACGCGTCCGGTCGCCGCGACGGCGGCGCCGGCGACGACGATCCTGCAGCCGATCCTCGGCGGCGACCCCGCGCTGCCGGACATGCTCGAAAGCAATCTGCGCGCGCTGCCGCAGTGCCGTTTCCTCTGGCTCGTCGATGCCGACGATGCGATCGCGCAGACCGTCACCGGCGAGTTGCGCGCCGCGTATCCGCAGATCGCGATCGTCTGCCTGACCGTGCCGCCGGCGCCGGCCGGCCACAATCCCAAGATCCACAAACTTGCCTTTGCCTCATCGCTGGTCGCGACGCCGCATCTCGTCGTGCTGGACGACGACACGCACCTGCCGGCGGCGAGCCTCGCGGAACTGCTCGCACGGCTGCGACACGACGACCTCGCGACCGGCCTGCCCTGCTGTCTCGACGAGGGCCGCCTCGCCTCGCGCCTGCTGGCGCAGTTCGTCAACAACAATGCCGCGCTGACCTATCTGCCGCTGCTGTCGGCCTGGCCGCCGCCGAGCATCAACGGCATGGGCTATGCGCTGCGCACCGACGCGCTCGCGCGCATGGGCGGCTTTGCACCGCTCGCGCGCCACCTGACCGACGACCTGGCCGTCGCGCTCGCGCTGCGCGCGAGCGGCGGCAGCATCCACCAGAGCGTCGCCCCGCTGTTCGTGCGTACGAGCGTGCGCAACCTGCGCCACTACGCGCAGCTGCTGCATCGCTGGTTCCTGTTCGCCCTGCTGCTCCTCGAACGCCAGCCACGAAGACTCGCCGCAACCATCGTCGTGCTGCACGGGCTGCCGCCGCTGATCCTGACGGCGGCCTGTGCGAGTGCCGTCGCCGCGTGGCATCCGCTGGCCGGCGCCGCAATCGCGGCGCTGTGCGTGGTGCGCGGTCTCGTGCTGCGCGATCTGCAGCGCCGACTGACCGGCGGCAGCCGGCATCGGGCCGCGCTGTCGCTGCTCGCCGAGCTGCTGCAACCGCTGCACGGTCTGCATGCGCTGCTGCAGCGGCGTATCCGCTGGCGCACGCGCCACTATCGCGTGCGCGCGAACGACGACTTCGAGCCGGTACCGTGAAGCCGCGCTGGCAGATCGCGTTCCTGACCGGCCAGAGCGATCCGCGCGGCTGCGCACTGAGCGACGTGCAGCGCGCCTTTCTCGCCGGACTCTCCGCAGACCGCCGCGTCGCGACCAATTTTCCGTATGACGCCGCGACGCATCCGTTCCTGCCGACGCCGCTGCTGCGCGCGAGCCTCAGCAACGCACGGCAGTATTTCGCATCGCGCACGTCCGCGTTCCGCGCGCGCCACCGCCCGCCGGTCGAACGCATGCTCGACGGCGCCGACCGCTCGCTGCTGCTCGCCGGCAGCTGCGGACTGGAACTCCTCAACAATCTGCAGCTGCCGCGCGTGCTGCTCGATCGCATCGCGGTGTTCGCCTACGGTCCGGTCGCGCGCCGCCGGCCCGACTGCGAAACCCTGCTCGTGCAGGGCCGGCGCGACCTGCTGTCGCGCTGCTGGTTCCGCGACGTCGACCATCGCGTCGATGCCGGACACATGGACTACCTGTTCAGGTACGAAGTGCTGCAGCACTGCCGCGCGCTGCTCGACCGCCTCGGAACGCGCGCATGAGCGAACCTCGCGTCGCGCTGGTGGCACCGCCGTTCAGCGGGCACCTGCACCCGCTGCTCGGCATCGGCCGCGCGTTGCGCGCGAGCGGCATCGACGCGCGCGTGTTCAGCAGCACCGCCGCGCAACCCGCGATCGCGTCCGCGGAACTCGACGGCGTCGTCCTGCTCGCCGGCTGCGACGACGCGATCGACGCGATCGCCAATCCGCCGCGCCGCGCCGGCAGCAATCCGCTGCGGCTGCATGCGCAGCTCCGCGCGAACCTGGCGCTGATGCGGCGCTTCCGCGACGAACTCGATGCCGCGCTGCGCGCCTGGACGCCCCGGCTCGTCATCGCCGACTTCACCGTGCCCGTCGCCGGCGCAGTCGCCCGTACACTCGGCATTCCCTGGTGGACCAGCCTGCCCTCGCCCTGCGTGCTCGAAGCGCGCGGCCGGCCGCCGGCCTATCTCGGCGGCTGGCGGCCGCGCGACGATATCCTCGGCCGGCTGCGCGACGCGCTCGGACGTACCGCGGTCCGCATGTTCAAGCACGGCATCGGCCGGCTGTATCGCCGCGAACTCGCCGCGCTCGGCTTCGAGGGTCTGTATCGCGCCGACGGCAGCGAGGCCGTCTATTCGGACGAATGCATCCTCGCGCTCGGCCTGCGCGAATTCGAGTTTGCGGGCGACTGGCCCGCGGCGCTGAGCTTCACCGGACCGGCGCTCTACACGCCGCCCTATACCGGGTCGTCACCACAATTCGCAGAAGGCCGGCGGCACGTGCTCGTGACGCTCGGCACGCACCTGCGCTGGCACAAGTCGACGGCCGTCGCCGCCGTGCGCGCCGCCGCGGCGGCGCATCCGGGTATCGAATTCCACTTCAGCCACGGCGATGCGGCCGATGCGCGGCATCGACAGGAAGGCAATTATCAGGAACTCGCCTACGTTTCCTACGAGCGCGATCTGCCGCACTACGATCTCGTCGTGCATCACGGCGGTGCCGGGATTCTGTATCGCTGCCTGAGCCTCGGCATTCCCGCCCTCGTGCTGCCGCTCGACTACGACCAGTTCGATCACGCGGCGCGGCTGGAGCACGCGGGGCTCGCGCGTCGGCTGAAATCACTGCGCGAGCTGTCTCGCGCGATCGCCGTCGCCCTGGACGACGAAGGCCTGCGCGCGCGCTGCCGCGCGTATCGCGCGCGTGTCGCCACCGAAGCGGCCACAGCGAAGATCGTCGACGCCGTGCATCGCCGGCTCGGCGATGAGAGTCACAGGAAGTGACGAACAGCCGGCGCCCGCGAGCGGGCGCCGGTCTTCCGGTACATCGGATCAATCGACCGAGAACGACTGCAGCGAAACCGGCGTCGTAGCGCCTTCGTATTCACCGGCCAGCGGCGAGGCGACCGTGGTCGCGGTTCCCGTCGTGAGGTCGATCGTCGCGAAGCGATTGACGCCGGCACCTTCGTACAGCCACGCGTAGAGCACGCCCGTGGTCTTGTCGAACTCCATGCCCTGGGCGAAGTTCGCGTTGACGCCGGTCGCGCCGACCAGCGTGGCCACGCCGGTCGCCGTGTTCACCGAATAGATGCTGTCGGTGGAAATGTCGTGCGTATACATCGCGCCGCTCGCATTGATCGCGACGTCGATGGCCAGCGGAATCCCCATCGCGCCGACCAGCGTCGCAACCCCGGTCGCCGGGTTCACGGTGTACAGGTTCGAGTTGGTGCCGTCGGACGTCGACAGGTACCACGGCGACGCGGCAGTCTGGAAGGTGAGGCCGGTGGGGTTGAATCCCGCGGCGGTTCCCGTGATCGTGATGCTCGAAGTGAACACACCGGTGGTCTTGTTGAGCTGGCCCAGCTGGAACGTGTCGCTGACGGCCCAGATCACGCCGGCGACCGGATCGTATTCGAGCCCATACAGATTGCCGGTCTGCGGCCCGATGATGGTCGCGGTGTTCGCGTTCGGCAGCAGGAACGACTGCAGCGAATCCGCGCCCGTGCCGCTGCCGCGCATGTTGAACTGATAGGTCGTATCGCCGATCGTCTTGGCGACTGCCGGCGGCACGTCGGCCTTGACCGTCGCGCCGTAGGCGTGGCCGAGGCATTTCTCCGCATACCAGGAGGGCTCGCGTTTTGCGCTGTTCTTCAATGCCGCGCAATCCTGGACTTCATCGTTGGCCGCTCCGCTCGTTTGCGCGGCCGATACAACGCTCGTAATCGCCAGCGCAAAGGACGCCAGCGCGAGGACAGCATTCTGGGACTTCATCGACTTCCCCACTTCGTTGCCGACAGGCACATGCCTCCGGCGACCATACCTTGACCTGAACGTCAAGTACATTGCCGTATGGTCTACGTCGACCGCATCACAAGATCTTCACGCCGACAGGCCCGGAAGCTGACCCAATCGCATTTCGCGCGTTTGCGTTGCGGCAATGCAAAAAGCGGCCCGCGTCGCCGCGGGCCGCCGGTCACTCACGCCGGGTCGTCAGTTCTTGCGGCTGCGATCGCTGTTGCCGCTGCTGCGCGGATTGTCCGCGTCGCGGTCCGAGACGCGATTGCGCGAATGCGCGCGGTTGTTGTCGTTGTCGACGTCGTTGCCGTCGCTCTGGCGCGCGTTCTTGCGCTCGGTTTCGTAGTTCGCCTGACGCTGCTGGTTCTGCTTGGCGTCCTGACGCTCGGTGTCCGGATTGCGGACATTGGTGTTCGGCGTGTTCTCGTTGCGATTCGGCATCAAATCTCTCCTTGTGGGCGAGTCGCGCTTGTGCGCACCAGCCATTCCGCAAGGTGCATGCCACCGGCCGAGTTCGCTGCAAACGCCCGCAATGCGGTCGCCGCCCACGGGATTTCGCCTGCTGTCCGCGCGACGTCGTGCAGGATGAGCCGGTTCGGAGCAGCGCGACGCCGGCGATCAACCGACCGGACAGGTCGTCGCCGGCGTGATGGTCTGCTGAAACGGCGGGTCCGGAAAGTACTGCGTCGTCATCTGCACGCTCTTCGCGATCGTGTCGCCGGCGAGCACCGCGACGACCGCGAGCGCCTCGTCGAGCCCCGACGAAATACCGCCGCCCGGTGATGCGGTTGCGGTCGATCACATGGCGCGGAAAGCCCTCGGCGACGCGGATCCGCGGATAGGCTGCGAAACACGGAATGAACGCCCAGTGCGTGGTCGCGGCGTAGCCGTCGGGCAGCCCGGCCGGAGCCAGCCGCAGCGCGCCTTCGCAGACCGAACAGACGTCGTCGGCATTCCTGCCCTGCGCGACGGGAAAATCGAGATACGGGCCGCGCGGCATCAGCCGGTTCAATGCGGAGACGTCGCCGCCCGGCGTCCAGATCAGCTGCGCCTGACGCCGGTTTTCGCCGTAGGCGCCGAAGATGCGGCCGAGCCTCAGCCGCAGCCCGACGCGCGTCCGTACCGCGCGAGCGCCTGCGCGACGAGCGAGACCGAGGCCGAGCGCTCCTGCCACTGCCCGACCCATCCAGCTGAACACCTCGACCGGCGCGGCGACGTCCGTCAGGTCGACGCCTGGGTAGATCGGAATGACGATATCGAACGGCGGTGCGTCGGCGGCCATGGCGATTCCCGTTCTTGGACACCGCGCGGCCCGGACGCCGCGCGGCCTGCCGGCGCAGTGGATGCTTGTTCCATTGTGCCCGGCGCAAACCGGCACGCAGACGCGTCACGTGCCGGTGACCTGCGGCCGGATCAGTCCCAGGCGTAGCCGACCTTCGCATAGGCGAACGCGCCGTTGAATCCGAACGGCGCGTTGCGCGGATACGGCAGCTGGCCGCTGTTGGACGTCGCGAAGATGAACTCGTCCGGATAGGCGTCGAAGATGTTGTCGCCGCCGAGCGCGAAGTTCCACTGGCCGAGCTGATACGCAGCCGAGATGTCGACGGTCCACTTCGCGCCGAAGGTCTGGTCGAGCGCCGGATTCGCGTTCAGTGCGCTGAATTCGCCGTAGCGCGTCGCGGTGCCGGAGAACGTCCAGTCGCCGGCCCGCCAGACGCCGGCCAGCAGGAACTTGTCGCGCGGCGCGCCGATCGTGATGCGGCCCTGCTCGACGCGGCCGATGCGCTGCAGATTCAGGCCGCCGGCCGTGAGCTCCGGCGGATTCGGCGCGATGCGTTCGATGCGCGTCTTGGAGTAGTTGTAGCCGACGGTCCAGTCGACCTCGCCCGATCCGACCTCCCAGGTATACGTACCGATGATGTCGACGCCGGTCGTCTTGGTGTCGACCGCATTCGTGAAATAGCGGCCGCCGGTCACGCCGAAGATGCCGCGCGTTTCGAGGAAGGCCGTGACCGCGGGACCGATCAGGTTTTCCGACAGGATGATGCGGTCGTCGATGTCGATGCGATACGCGTCGACCGTGATGTAGAGCCGGTCGGCCGGCGACAGCGTCAGGCCGAGACCGTAGTTCGTCGATTCCTCGGCCTTCAGCGGCTCGGCGCCGAGCGCGATCGCGGTCGCGTTGTCGACCGCGAACGTGCGCACGTCGAACGGCACGCCGCCGATGAAGTTCGTCGCGGTCGACTGGAAGAACTGCTGCTGCAGAGACGGCGCGCGAAAGCCCGTGGACACGGTGCCGCGCAGCGCGACGGCGTCGGTGAACGCATAGCGTCCCGACAGCTTGCCCGAGGTCGTCGTGCCGAAATCGCTGTAGTCCTCGTGGCGCCCGGCGATGCCGGCCGACAGCCTGTCGGTCAGGTCGGCCTCGAAGTCGGCGTAGAACGAATGGCTGTGGCGGTCGTGGTGGCCGGCGTCTTCCGGCTTGAAGCCCGGGAAGACCTGCGCGCCGGGCGGCGTGTTGACGGGTCCGTCGCCGTCGACGTACGAGCCGAGTTCGCCGGGGCTCTGATTGAACTTTTCCTCGCGCCACTCCGCGCCGAACGCGAAGGTGATCGGATAGGCCAGCCAGCCGACCGCGAGCGGCTTCGCGACGTCGATGTTGGCGACGTTCTGCGTGACTTCGAGGCTGCCGGCATAGAACTGCCGCGGCGAGGTCGGGCCGAGGCTGCGGTTCAGCGTGTTCCTGATGTCGAAGCCGAGCTTGTTGTAGCCGTAGTTGTAGCTCGCGTCGTATTTCCAGTCCGTGCCGAACTCGCCGCGCACGCCGGCGACGGCCGAGCGGTCCTTCGAGACATTGTTGATTTGCGGCAGAAAGCCGTTCGGATAGATTTCCGGAATGTTGCGCGAGTCGCCGGCCGGCCGGAAGAACCCGTTCGACAGCACGTCGCGGTTGCTCGCCATCGCGAACGAATAGAGCGACGCACGCTCGCCGACGCCGAACTCGGTGTTGTACGACACCGCGCCCTGATCGATTTCCGGGTCGCCGTAGCGCTGCACGACCTTGCCGAACGGCGGTGCGGCCGCTCCCGGCGCGCCGGTATACGGACGCGCGCGATCGGTCTGGTCGTTGTGGCCCGCCTGCCCGCTCAGATGCAGGAAACCGTGATCGCCGAACGTGAAGCCGGCGCCTCCCGACAGCTGGTACTGCTCGCCGTCGCCGGCCGTGTGCTGGCCGTAGCGCGCGGCGATGCTGCCGCCGCGGCCGCTGCCCTTGAGCACGATGTTGACGACGCCCGCGATCGCATCCGAACCGTACTGCGCGGACGCGCCGTCGCGCAGCACCTCGACGCGTTCGATCGCGGCGATCGGAATCGCATTGAGATCGACCGGCGACGAGCCGCGCCCCTGGCTGTCGTTGAGATTGATCAGCGCGGTCGTGTGGCGCCGCTTGCCGTTGACGAGCACGAGCACCTGATCGGGAGCGAGACCGCGCAGCTGCGCCGGCTTGACCGCGTCGGTGCCGTCGGAAATCGCCGGCCGCGGGAAATTCAGCGACGGCAGGGCGCGTGACAGCGCCGTCGCGAGTTCGATCGTACCGGTCGCCTCGAGCGTCGCCGGCGTGATGATGTCGATCGGCGACGCCGACTCGGCGACCGTGCGGTCGGTGACGCGCGTGCCGGTCACGATGACGGTTTCGAGCGCGTCGGCATCGGCGTCGGCGTCGGGCGACTGGGCGGCGGCGGACAGCGTCGTGAGCGCGGCAACGACGGCAACGGAAAGGCGATGCATGCAGGACATGGGGACTCCCGAGCAATAGTGGACCGCTGGTTGGCGTGACGTGCGAAAAACGACGTGCGCGGCCCGGCTCGGGCCTCCCCCTGAGCGCTGACGATACTTCGACGGCGGGTTCCGCGGCCACCGGGCGCGCAAAATCGTCCGCCCGCCGCGGCAGCACGCCGCGGCCGGAAGGCTGTATTCGTGCAGAATTCGCAAAACGAATCAGTACACTTGCGACGGCCGGCGCCCGTGGGCCGCGTCGCGTGCGGAGCGAGAGCGGCCGGTCGCCACGGCGCGGCACGGAAAAGGCTTCGCGGCGCCG
The DNA here is from genome assembly GCA_946480705.1 of uncultured Lysobacteraceae bacterium. The sequence continues at coordinate 12,344 of CAMLLF010000011.1, forward strand.
AAGCGCCGCGAAGCCGCCGAGTCGGTCGCAGGACTTGTTCGTCCCGTCGGCGTTGCGGACATCCCTGCCCGCCGCATGCCCGCATCCTCGTCAGCCGTCAGAGAGTGCCGCCATTCGATGGCGTCGCGCATCGGGGAAATCCCTCGTCGCGGCGCGCGCGGCGTGCGGAGTCGACGAACGTCGCACCGGCGGCGGATGCCTGCGCTTGCTATCGTGGCCCGGCGGCCTCCGCCGGCGCGGTCACAGAGCGCGCGCCCGTTCGTCTATTGCAGAGACCACCAGCGGAGAACGCCATGACTTCCTCAGCCCTTGCCGACCTCGATCGCGACTTCCTCGCCGCGCGCAACGGCGACCGCGCCGCGTTCGGACGTCTCGTCGCGGCGACGCAGCGCATGGTCGCCAGCATCGCGCTCGCCGTCAGCGCCGACGTACACGAGAGCGAGGACATCGCTCAGGACGTCTTCGTGCTTGCGTGGCAGCGCCTGCGCGACATGCGCGGCCCCGCGAGTCTGCTGCCGTGGCTGCGTCACGTGACGCGCCACCGCGCGATCGACAGAATCCGCGCCGCGCGCTACCGCGAGCGAACGCAGGTGGAGTGGGGAGATCGCGCCGCCGACGTGGCCGACGACGCAGCCGGAGTGACCGAGCGACTGTCCGCCGAGCAGGACGCTGCGTTGCTCGCGCGCGCGATCGACGAAATCACCGCCGACAGCCGCGAAGTGCTGCTGCTGTACTACCGCGAAGGCGAAAGCGGTCGGCGCGTGGCGACGCTGCTCGGCATCAGCGAGGCGGCAGTGCGCAAGCGGCTGCAGCGTGCGCGCGAAAGTCTGCGATCGGAAACGCATCGCCTGCTCGGCGATGCCGCGCAGCGCACTGCGCCGGGCCCAGCGTTCACGCTGCTCGTCGGCGCTGCCCTGCTGCAGCCGACCGCACCGTCCGCCGCGGCGGGTTCCGCCGGCGGTGGCATGGGCGCGCTGGCGGCCGCGTGGAAATGGCTGGCCGGACCGTTCGGCGGACTCGTGCTGTCGATCGGACTCGTCGTCGCCGCAGTCTGGTGGGAAATGCGCGGTCACGTGTCGCGCCTCGTCGACGCACGCGACCGCCGCGCGATGCGCGACAACGGCGTCGTTTACGCCGCGCTGATGGCGACCTACATGGTGCTGCTCTGGCACGCATCGCGTGCACACTGGTCGCGGACCGCACTGCTCCTGACCGCGGCCGGATTCTCCGCGGCCATCATCGCTCTGGCCTGGCGCCGCGCACGACTGCTCGCAAACCGGGCCGTGCGGAACCAGGCCGGCGGACCACGCAACGACACGTGACCGCGCGCCCCGGTTCAACCCGGCACGTCGCGCGGATCCGCGCCGTAGGTGAACTCCGTCTCGATCGAGCCGTCTTCGCGATGCACGATCATCTGCGCGAGTTCGCCGCGCGCGACGTGTGCGCGTCCACGGCGCTCGCCGTCCTGACGCGCGTCCTCTTTCGTGTCGAACGTCGCAACGTCCCCCTCCGCACCGGCAATGCGCAGCCGCCAACGGCTGTCGGCGTTGTGGTGCACGAGGTGATAGACGGTCCGAGCTTTGTCGTTACGTGCTTCCATGGTCGTTGCCTCGTAGTCGATCGCGGAAAAGCGACCGGTCGGACGGCATGCAGCATCGCGCCGACGGACCGGTCGTTGCCGGAACTCCGGGAAGGCCGGACACGCGTTCGCGGCTTGCCCCGCGCCTCCCGACATCCAAAGACAAAATCCAACTTTCTTGTCGACGCATGACGGCGGCGCCGGAACATCGAAGTGTCGACCTCCTGTTCAGAGGTTCCTCTTTTCGCCCGCATGGCGCGTGCCAACCCGCACCGCGCCCGATGTGCCGCAAATCGTGCCGGCCGCCGTCGATCCTGCACGAGCCGCCGGCGCGGCAATGCAAGCTGACATGGCGGGCGCGGCAAATCCCCGCGACGCGGGCCTCTGTCCGACCGAAACAGCCGGCTGGTCACTGAAAGGGTTCCTGCGACCCGCGCCGCGGCCGCTGACCCCGAGCACTGTTTCGAGGGCGCGCGCTCGTGCTAGCGTCCGGCGGTTGTTCCGCACGTGCATACCATCAGGGGAAATACATGAAAAACCGTTCCAGGCTGCTCGCCGCTGCACTGTTCACCGCTGTCACCGGGTTTGCCCAGGCCGACACGCTCACCGGCCCGCTGCAGCGCGGCCAGCATTTCACGAGCGGCGAGGCCAGGCTCGGCATCCCGGTCGTCTACGATTCGACCGGCGCCACGTTCACCGCATCGACGTCGCAGCCCAACCGCTTCATCGGCGGCGCCGCCAATATCAGCGGCGCGGGCCCGCAGGTCGACATCACGAGCATCGACCTGTTCATGGTCTCGCTGACCGCCGCGAGCTACACGAATATCCGCGCGAGCATCCAGTTCTGGGATACGTATACCGAAGGTTCGACGCCGATCTACTCGGCCGCGGTCGGCACGCCGATCGTGTCGGACACGGGTCCGGTCACCCTCACCGCGAGCAGCGTCAGCACGCTGACGATCAATCTGAAAACGCCGGTGCGCCTCAACAGCCTCAACGGCAAGGGCTTCGCGATCAACTTCCAGAGCGACAGCGGCGCGGGGCTCGTCGACAACACGAACCTCATCGCCGCGATCAACACCAACGACGTGCAGCCGACCGGCACCAGCGCAGTCGCCGGCGGCAACGGCTTCTACCGCAACGCGTCGGGCCGTACCGACTTCAACTTCGCCTCCACCGACCTGCGCTCGTTCGCAGCGCCGACGACGAACGCACGCGCGTCGCTCGTGCTGCGCGGCAACGCGACCGTGCCGGTTTCGCTGCAGGCGTTCGACGTCGATTGATTCTCGACAGCCGTAGCGCATGACGAAAACGCCCGGCATTCGCCGGGCGTTTTTTGCGCGTTCCCATGTCGCGCGCGACGCGATCGCGGTTTGCGGCGACGACGCGAAAGCAACGGTCCCCGCTGACGCTGACCGCCGTCGCGTCCTTTGCGTCAGTAGTAGAACGATCGACCCGGCTTCCGGCTGGGCTCGGGCTGCGTCGACGGATCGATGTCGCTCGCGAGTACGCGCGCATCGATCGCGACGAACTCGCCGTCTCCGCCGGAATCCAGCCAGGCGTCGGCGGCTTGCAGCGTCTGCTCGTAGTCGAGGAACAGCTCCTGTCCGTCCCGCGGCGGGCGACGCGAGCTGCAGATGGCCAGGGGAACGCGCAGACGCGCCTTCGGCGGCACGCCGACCTTGAGGGTCGGGCAAAGGCGCCGCAGCATCGCGTTGTCGAGCCTGACCGTCGCGGAGGTGTCGCCGATCTCGATGCACGTGCCAATGGCGATGTCGAAGTTCATGATGTCCTTCCTGGCCCGGGCAGCCGAATCAGCGTGTTGACGGCACCGACGACGTGCCGAGTGAGCAGTTCGCGCAATCGCGCTTCGACTTTGTCGATCTCGTCGATGTCGGACGGCGCGGACAGCGAGTAGATGTAGCCGTCGGCGTTGTGACGCGCCGCGCGGCTCACGTGAATCTGCGGCGTGCGGGCTGCCGCCCACCAGATCCGCTTCAGCGCCTGCGGGCCGACGCTGGCGCCGGGAGACAGGCGAAACTGGAAATGCACGACCATGTTCATCGGCCCCCCGATAGGTGCGATGCGAACGTACGAGAATTCCGGGCGGCGCCGGCACCGCGCTGTGCGCGACCGGCGGCGAATGAGTTCAGATGAGCGCCGCGCCGGCGTTGTCTCCCTCTGCGCGCGGCGATGCTGGGCGGGAACGCCGACTATCGGCGGCGGGAAGTAACCAAATCGTTAAACAGCGGTCGAACGGGAACCCGGAAAACACGCCCGATGCGGTAGGCCGCAACGAGCACTCCGTCCGGAACCCGATTCGCTGTTCGCATGGCATCCGGCGGCCGGATGCGTCCGCAGGTCGAATCGCAGTATGCACACTGCGGTCAGCGGAAGCGATCGCAATCTTTCGAGAAGGGACTTGCCCGCGGCGGCTGGAGGACGCCGGATGCGGGCTGAGCGGCTTCCGGCTTTTCGCGGAGCCGTCGGGCTGGTGCCGGCTGTCAGAATCGAACTGACGACCTACTGATTACAAATCAGTTGCTCTACCAACTGAGCTAAGCCGGCGCCGCGCGGATTGTAGGCGCCCGCCCCGGTCGGGGCAACGAAGCCGCGCTCACCCGCGCGGATGGTGCTGGGCATGCAGGCGCTTCAGGCCTTCGCGCGCGACGTAGGTATAGATCTGCGTCGTCGACAGCGAACTGTGGCCCAGCAGCAGCTGCAGCGCACGCAGGTCGGCGCCGTGGTTGAGCAGGTGCGTCGCGAACGAATGGCGCAGCACGTGCGGAGAAATTCGCGGGCTCGCGATGCCGGCGACGAGGCCGTGTTTTTTCACCATGACCCAGAACATCTGCCGCGTCATGCCGTCGGCGCGCACGGTCACGAAGATCGCGTCGACGACGCGGCCGCGCACCAGCACCGGCCGGGCCTGCGCGACGTAGCGTTCGAGCCAGTGCTGGGCTTCCTCGCCGAGCGGCACGAGCCGGTTGGGCCGGTCGGGGTCGAGCTGCTCCGGGGCG
>CAMLLF010000012.1 GCA_946480705.1 uncultured Lysobacteraceae bacterium
ACCTCAAATCCAGGCGCGGCCATTCGGATCCGTCCGCCACGGGCGGTGCGGCGGCAGTGACTCGACCGGGCACTCGCGGACGCCGTCGTCGCAGATCTCCACCGCGCTCGCGCAGGCGTCGCAGATCAGGAACGGCACCTGATGCGCCTCCTCCGGATGATGGCAGGACACGTAGGCGTTGATCGATTCGAGTTTGTGGATAAAGCTATTTTCGAGCAGGAAGTCGAGCGCGCGATAAACCGTCGGCGGCGCGGCGCCGGCGCGCTCGTCCTTGAGGCGGTCGAGCAGGTCGTAGGCTTTCACCGGCTTGTCGCTCGCCGCGATCATCTCCAGCACGCGCAGACGCAGCGGCGTCAGGCGCAGGCCGCGCGCCTCGCACGCATCGGCGACCGTGCGCACGAACGTGTCCGCGTCGTGACGATGCTCGTGCCGGCCATGCTTGTGACCGGCCGCATCATGGTCGTGGTCGTGACGGCGCGGTGCGTTCATGGCCGGTTCCTGCAGCGGCGACCGGTCAGGCGCCGGCCACGGTCATGCGCTCGACAAGAATCGAGCCGCAAAGCACGTGCGAGCGCGGATCGACGTCGTTGCCGATCGCGACGATGTTCGCATAGACGTCGCGCAGGTTCGCCGCAATCGTGATTTCCTCGACCGGATACGCGATCACGCCGTTCTCGACCCAGAAACCCGCCGCACCACGCGAATAGTCGCCGGTCACGCCGTTGACGCCCTGCCCCATGAGCTGCGTGACCAGGAGTCCCGTACCGAGCCTGCGCAGCATCGCCGGAAAATCGTCCGATCCGGTGCGCACGATGAGGTTGTGCACGCCGCCCGCGTTGCCCGTCGATGCAAGACCGAGCTTGCGCGCGGAGTAGCTCGACAGCAGATAGCGCTGCAGCACGCCGCCCTCGACGAGCGCGCTGCGCGTCGTCGCGACGCCTTCCGCATCGAATGCCGCGGACGCGTGACCGCGCGGCAGATGCGGATCTTCGATCAGATCCACGAATTCCGGCAGCACGCGCGTGCCGCAGGCATCGAGCAGGAAGCTCGCCTTGCGATACAGCGCGCCGCCGCTCACCGCGTTGAGCAGATGGCCGATCAGCGAACGCGCGACCTCGGGCGAAAACAGCACCGGGCACTGCCGCGTCGTCAGCGACTGCGCGCCGAGACGCGACAGCACGCGCTCGGCCGCCTTGCGGCCGATCTCGGCCGCCGGCTGGAAGTCGGCCGCCGCGCGCACCGAGTCGTACCAGTAGTCGCTCTGCATGCCGGATTCGTCCCCGGCCAGCAGCGACACGGACAGCATGTGCCGCGTGCCGCGCTCGCGGCCGGTGAAGCCGTGCGAGTTCGCGTAGACCGCGAGCGCCTGGCCGGCCTGCACCGACGCGCCTTCGGAATTCGTGATGCCGGCGACGGCGCGGCCGGCATCCTCGATTTCCAGGCCCAGCGCGATCGCGCGCTCGACGTCGACGTCCCAGGGATGCCAGACATCGAGATCCGGAAAACGCGTCGCCATGCGCGCCGCGTCACCGAGCCCGGCGGCCGGATCGGACTCCGTGTACCGCGCGATCGCGCAGGCCTGCTCGACCGTCTTGGCCACGGAATCGGGATTCAGGTCGGCCGTGCTGGCCGAGCCCTTGCGCTTGCCGAAATACACGGTGACGCCGACCGAGCGGTCGCGCGTGTGTTCGATGGTCTCGGTCTCGCCGAGACGCACGCTGACGTTGAGGCCCACGTCGATGCTCGCGGCGACCTCGGCCTCGTCCGCGCCGGCGGCCCGGCAGCGCCGCAGCACGTCCTCGGCGACTTCCGCGAGCCGGTCGAGCTCGGCGAGACTGGCGTCCTTGTTGGCGATCTCTGCACTCACAGCCTATCCTTTCCTTCTTTGCCGACACTGCACCACGTCATGCGCGACCACGACGACGAATTTCCCGAAGACGACGGCGACGATTCGCCGAGCCGCAGCCAGCGGCGCCGCGACGCGCTGGCCGTGTTCGAACTGGCCGAGCGCCTCGTCGCGCTGACCGACGCGCAGCTCGGCCATCTCGCGCTCGATGAAGATCTGCTCGACGAAGTCGAGAAGGCCCGCCGCATCACGCAGCAGATCGCGCGCAAGCGCCAGATCCAGTTTCTCGCCAAGATCATGCGCCGGCGCGAGGACGAACTCCCGGCGATCCGTGCGCAGCTGGACCACGACCGCCAGCTCGCACGGCGCGAGACCGCCGAGCTGCATCGGCTCGAAGAATGGCGCGACCGGCTGATCGACGAGGGCGACGAAGCACTGACCGAACTGCTGCGCCAGTTCCCCTCGGCCGATCGCCAGCATCTGCGCCAGCTCGCACGCCAGGCGCGCACCGAGCGCCACGACAACCGGCCGCCGCACGCGTTCCGCGAGCTGTTCCGCGAGCTGCGCGCGCTGTTCGAAGGCGGAACTCCGGCCGACGACAGCGACGAGTAGCGCGCAGCGGTCACGCCGCCGTTCCGCCGACGGTGATGCCGTCGATCTTGAGGCTCGGCTGGCCGACGCCGACCGGCACGCTCTGGCCGTCCTTGCCGCAGACGCCGACGCCTTCGTCGAGGCGCAGGTCGTTGCCGATCATGCTGATGCGATTCATGACGTCGGGACCGGACCCGACCAGCGTCGCGCCCTTGACCGGTCGCGTGATCTTTCCGTCCTCGATCAGGTAGGCCTCGCTCGCCGAGAACGTGAAGCGGCCGTTCGTGATGTCGACCTGGCCGCCGCCGAAATTGACCGCATAGAGGCCGCGCTTGACCGAGGCGATGATTTCCGCCGGATCGTGCGAACCGCCGAGCATGTAGGTGTTCGTCATGCGCGGCATCGGCAGGTGCGCGAACGATTCGCGGCGGCCGTTGCCGGTCGAGCGCGTGCCCATGAGCCGCGCATTGAGCTTGTCCTGCATGTAGCCGCGCAGGATGCCGTCCTCGATCAGCACGGTGGACTCGGTCGGCACGCCCTCGTCGTCCACATTGAGAGAACCGCGCCTTCCCTGCAAAGTACCGTCGTCCACGACGGTGACGCCGGGCGCGGCCACGCGCTGGCCCATGCGGCCGGAGAATGCCGAGGTGCCCTTGCGGTTGAAATCGCCTTCGAGGCCGTGGCCGACGGCCTCGTGCAGCAGCACGCCGGGCCAGCCCGCGCCGAGCACGACCGGCATGCTGCCGGCCGGCGCGTCGACGGCGTCGAGATTCACGAGCGCAAGCCGCACGGCCTCGCGTGCCCAGGCCTGCGCGCGGCCGTTCGCGAGCAGCTCGGCGTAGTCGTAGCGCCCGCCGCCGCCGGAGCTGCCGGTCTCGCGGCGGCCGTTCTGCTCGGCGATGACCTGCACGTTGAAGCGCACCAGCGGCCGCACGTCGGCCGCGAGCGTGCCGTCCGCCGCCGCGACGAGCACGGTGTCGATGCCGGCGGCGACGCTGACGATGACCTGCGTCACGCGCGGATCGAGCGCGCGCGCGAACCCGTCGATCTCGCGCAGCAGCGCGATCTTGCCGGCGCTGTCGAGACTGTCGATCGGATCGATCGGACGATACAGCGCGCGGCCGTTGCTGATCGCGAGCGGCCGGCCGACGCCGTTCGCGCCGGCCTTGGCCACGGCGCGCGCGGCGCCGGCGGCTTCGAGCAGCTGCGGCAGCACGATCTCGTCGGAATACGCGAAGCCGGTCTTCTCGCCGGCCAGCGCACGGACGCCGACGCCCTGCTCGATCGAATGATTGCCTTCCTTGACGATGCCGTCCTCGAGCACCCAGTGCTCGGAGCGCGCATGCTGGAAATACAGATCGGCCGCGTCGACGCCGGGTCCCATGAGCCGCGCGAACACGCGTTCGAGTTCGTTCGTGGAAAGGCCGCCGGGGCGCAACAGGCGTTCGCTCGCTTGCGCGATCATCGAGTTCATCGGAATTCCAGCTGAGGCATTGCGCGGGAGATAAGGGCCGGAACGGTAGGCCACAAGGCGAGCGCAGGCAAGCACGGTCGCGCCCGCTCCGGCGGGTGAATGCAGGTAACGTGTTCCTATCGCCGATTCCCGTCGCGATCGGCCGGCGGCGGCTCGGGCGGAGACTCGACCAGCGGAGACTCGACCGGTGGAGAATCGACTGGCGGCGACAGTTCGGTCGAGTGCGCTTCGCCCGGAACGTCGCGATGCGCGCGCTGGCGCCCGCCCTCGCGCGAAATCAGCGTGATCTCGGGCTTTTCCCAGCTTCCGGTCACGTGGTACTTCGCGGTCGTGACCTGATTGATCGCCTTGTTGAACAAGGTCTGCACCGCAAGGCCGGCCGCCGCGCCGGCGGGGCCTCCGGCGAGTGCGCCGACGACGGTCAGCGCGCCGCCGACGCGCGGCGTGACGACCATCTGCTGGTCGTAGTCGCGCGCCTTGAGCCCGGTGCGTCCGCGAATCCGGATGTCGGCCGCGGGGCTCGCGATATGCAGATTCTCGGTCTGCGCATTGCCGTCGCCGAGCCGGAATTCGCCGTTGATCGACGTGAAGCTCATGCCGGTGCGGAAAAAGTCGCCGAAATCGAGCGCAAGCCGGCGCGGAATCTCGCGCACCGAGAACAGGCCGAACAGCCGTCCCATGCCGGGCTCGCCGTCGAGGATACGGCCGGCGTTGACGGAGAGCTTGAGCTTGCCTTCGAGCCGCGACAGCGCGAACGACGCGGGCGAGCCGTTCCAGTAGGCGTCGACATGAGCGAGCGTCTGGCCGCCGTCGAACAATCCGGCGAAGCCGAGCGCGGCGAGCATGCGGCCGAGATTTTCCGAGGTCAGGTCGAGATCGACGTCCGAGCGATGCCGCTTGCCGTCACCGCTCCACTGGCCGCGCACGTGCATTTCCATGTCGTCGGAATGCGTCTCGAACTGCTCGATGCGCATGCCCTCGGCGTTCGGCAGCGACTCGAGCCGGGTTTCGCCGAGATTCGCGCTGCCCAGCCGGAAATCGCCGATCCACAGATGCAGCGGCGGAATCGCCGACGGCACGACGCCGTCGAGCGGATCGGTGTCGTCCGGCGGCGCCCCGGCCGGACGCGGCGGATCCGGCCAGTGCAAATGTTCAAATTGCGCGGTAATCCCGCGCTTCAACAGATCCACGGTGGGAATCTGCAGCGTGCCCTGCAATTGCGCGCCGCTGAAGCTGATGCCGACCTGATCCGGCTGCCGCGCGAGCACGAGGCCGAGGTCGGCGAACTCGCGCACGCCGATCAGCGCCCTGTCGGCGCGCAGGTCGACCGAACGCAGCAGGCTCGGGCCCGCACCCGCGCCGACGCCGACGCCGGCCCAGCCCGACAGGTCGAGGCGGCGGCCACGCCCGACCACGGTCAGGCCCGCGTCGGGAATCTGCTCGGGCGGCGTGTTGCCGAGTGCGATCGCGCCGGCGAATTCCCGCTGCGCATCCGGCAGTCGCGCGCGCATCTGCAGCACGTCGGCAATCGCGACCGACAGCGGGCTGCCTTCCATCGGCAGGTTCAGCCGCACTTCCAGCGGCATCGCGTCGCCGGCGGGTTTGTCGAGCGGCGCCGGCAGATCGATCGCGGTGCCGCGCAGTTCCGAGCGCAAGGTCAGCTGCGCCGGTGTGTCGGCGCGCGGCACGGCGAGGGTGATCGTCCAATCCGAACGCCCCGAGAAACGCGGCCACCAAGGCTCGAGTACGGTCGCACCCTTGAACACGAGCTCCATCGGCAGATGGCCTTCGAGGCGCGCTTCCACGGCGTTCGTGCGGTCGGCAACGTCGTCGCCGAGCGCGAGCGAGAACGCGGCCGGATGGCCGGCCTTCTGCAGCGCGAGCGGGCCGGCGCGCATGCCGGTGTTCGTGAAGAAGATCTTGCCGCTCGCGTGCGCGAAATCCGTGTCCCATTTCTTCGCGACGATGGCCGCATCGCTCAGGGCGATCTCGCCCTTGACCGTGCTCCCGATGTCCGGCGCGAACGGCAGGTCGAGATGGAATTTCACGTCGGCCGTGCCGCCGATCTCCAACCCCTTGAGTTCCTTCGCGAAGCGCGTGCCGAGCGGCGATGCGTTGATGACGGCGAGCAGGTCGGGGCCGGCCCCCTCGCCTTCGACATCGAGCGAGAGCACGGCATCCTTGAACGAGGGAATGTCGGCAACGGCGCGTTTCGCGGTGGTGCCGAGCACGCGGCCGCCTTCGGTTTCCGCATGCATGCTCGAATTGAGAAATTCCGCGACGACGCTGACGCCCTCGGCGCGCGGCCACGCGGGGTTGTAGTCGAGCGTGAGCCCGCTGATTTCGGCGCGCGCCTTGAACTGGCCCGAGTAATCGCGGATCGGCCAGTCGTCGAGGTCGCAGTGGATCGCGGCGCGCCCGCCGTCGATCGTGCCTGCGACGAGTCCGCGGTCGAGCCAGTCCATGGCCTTCTGCGACATGTCGCCGATCGGCCAGAACTGCTTGGCGGCCGGTACGTCGCTGGGCAGCACGACGGCATAGAGATCGAGCAGCGGCTTGCCGCCGTCGGGCCGGAGTTCGACGCTGCCGCGCAGTTGCGTCGACACGCCGGGCGCGTCGACGTCCAGCGCGTCGGTCTCGACGCGCCAGCCGCCCTCGTCGAGCCGGAACGCGGCGATGCGGCCGGCCAGACGCTGCAGCGCGAGCGGCTGGCGGAACTTGCGCGCGTAGTTCAGCGTGGAACTCTGCGCCGGAAGATCGAGCACGAGCGCCGCGGCGTCGCCGTAGAGCTCGCCGTGCAGCGCCGTGAACCCGGGGACTTTGTCCACAGGTAAAAAACTCAATCCGTCGAGCACCGCGCTCACGTCGAAATCGTCGCGGCCGGCGTAGCGCAGCGAGACCCCGCGCAGTTGGCCCTGCAGCGCCGCGCGCGCCGGCCAGTCGGTCGCACGCTCCGGCGAGAACGGCAGCAGCGCCGCGATGCTCGCGAGATCGACCTGCGGTGCCGACAGCGCATAGCTCTCGCCTTCCCGGCGCAGCGTCAGCGCGGTGGCGATCGGATTCGTGCCGGCGCGGGCCGCGTGGAAGTCGGCGAGATCGAACGTCCAGCCGCCGGTGTCGCGCGTCCAGCGCGCCACGCCGCGCAGTTGCGCGAGCGACAGCGTCTTCGCGCCGTTGGCGGCGTCCGCCGGAGGCGCCGCCTCGATGCCGCCGACATCGACGGCGGCATGGATCGAAACGGGCGCGGCATCGCGCAGGCGCGCCCACATCTGTAGTTTTCCACTGCCCGTGCGCAGGCTGCGCCCCTGCCAGCTGAATCCCTGCGCGAGCGCGGCGAGATCGAGCGAGTCGCCGCCGAGATAGACGTTGCCGCTGCGCAGCTCCGCATCGAGTTCGGCGACGAACTGCAGCGGCTTGCTCTGCGGCGCATCGCGGCGCAGCACCGCGAGCACGCGGTGACGCCCGTCTTCGTTGAGCAGGCGCAGTTCGTTGATGCGCACGGCAGCGTCGATGCCCTGCGCCGCATCGACGACGCGGATGCGCGCGTCGCGCAGCACGACCGCGCCGAGCGCGAGCAGCGGACTGTCGCTGCTGCCGCCGTCGCCGGCGACGAGCCCCGACATCTGCCAGCTGCCGTCGTCGCGGCGCACGAGGTCGACATTGATGCCGGCGATGCGGAATTCGCTCCAGCGCCGCGTGCGGCCGAGCCAGGCGCCGAGATCGATACCGAGTTCCGCCTGCGGAATCACGAGCGGCGGTACGTTCACGTCGGCCGACGCGACATGCACGCCGTCGAGCCGCAGCAGCGGTCCGCCCTCGCCCCAGTAGCCCTGTACCTGATCGATGCTGACCGGGCGCTGCAGCTGATCCGACAGCAGCGCCTCGACGCGCGCCTTGTGCAGGCCGACCTGCGGCAGCAGCAGGCGCAGCAGTCCGACGAACACGGCCGCGAGAATCACGAGGCAGGCCAGGCCCAGGGTCAGCGCGATGCGCGCGCGACGCAGGCGGCGGCGCCAGGGTGTCACGGGCGGGCTACCGCGCCGGAACGGTAGCGCTCAGAGCAGGACCACATCGAACTGCTCCTGCGAATAGTGCTCCTCGGGCTGGAAGCGGATGGTCTTGCGAATGAATTCCTCGAGTTCGGCGACCGCGGCCGATTCCTCTTCGAGGATGCGGCTGACCACTTTGGGCGCGGCCAGCACGAGCAGTTTTTCCGCATCGAACTGGCGCACGGCGCGCGTGATCTCGCGGAAGATTTCGTAGGTGACCGTCTCGGCGGTCTTCAGGCTGCCGCGGCCGCCGCATTCGGGGCACGGCTCACAGAGCTGGCGTTCGAGGCTCTCGGTCGTGCGCTTGCGCGTCATCTCGACGAGGCCCAGCGGCGACATGTCGTAGACCGTGGTCTTGGCGTGGTCGCGCGCGAGCGCCTTTTCCAGCGTGCGCAGCACCTGACGCTTGTGCTCCTCGTCGGTCATGTCGATGAAATCGATGATGATGATGCCGCCGAGATTGCGCAGGCGCAGCTGCCGCGCTGCCGCCTGGGCCGCTTCGAGGTTGGTCCGGTAGACGGTCTCCTCGAGATTGCGGTGGCCGAGGAACGCGCCGGTGTTCACGTCGACCGTCGTCATCGCCTCGGTCTGGTCGACGATCAGATAGCCGCCGGATTTCAGCGGCACTTCCTTGCGCAGCGCGCGCTGGATTTCGTCCTCGACGCCGTAGAGATCGAAGATCGGCCGCTCGCCGGGATAGTGCTCGATGCGCTCGACGAGATCGGGCATGAACTGCTGGGTGAAACTGTGGATCTTGTCGTAGGTCTCGCGCGAATCGACGCGGACCTTCTCGATGTCGCGGCGCATGAGGTCGCGCAGCGCGCGCAGGCTCAGCGGCAGGTCTTCGTAGATGCGCGTACCGACGCGCGCCTGGCTGATGCCTTCCTGCACCGCCTGCCAGAGACGGCCGAGGTAATCGACGTCCTCGGCCAGCGCTTCGTGGGTCTGACCTTCGGCGTTCGTGCGGACGATGAAACCGAGCGTGCCGTCGCGGCCGAGCTGCTGCAGGCTTTCCTTCAATCGCGCGCGCTCGGCCTCGTCTTCGATGCGCACCGACACGCCGACCATGCGCGAATACGGCAGCAGCACGAGGTAGCGCGACGGAATCGACAGATGCGTGGTCAGGCGCGCGCCCTTGCTGCCGATCGGATCCTTGACCACTTGTACGACGAGTTCATGGCCTTCGCGCACGAGATCGAGGATCGGCGGCGTCGGGCCGCTCGGCGTGCCGCCTTCGGTCGCGTCGCCGACCAGCGACGGTGCGGCGCGCACGATGTCCGACGCATGCAGGAACGCCGCGCGCTCCAGGCCGATCTCGACGAACGCCGCCTGCATGCCGGGCATGACGCGGCTGACCTTGCCTTTGTAGATATTGCCGACATAGCCGCGGCGCTGCGCACGTTCGATGTGCACTTCCTGCAGCATGCCGTTTTCGACGACGGCCACGCGCGTCTCGCGCGGCGTCACGTTGATCAGGATTTCTTCGCTCACCGAACTACCTTGTCAGCGGGCGGCTGAACCGCGCCTAGTGCAGGGACCTTCAGGAATCGAGGCCGGCGGACCGACGACGTTCCCGGTTATAGCCGCCGCCTCGTGAACTTGTCGATGCGGCGGTCGCGATGCAGCGACGCGCGCTACACGGGATGACCGAAATGACGCAGGAGCTGCGCAGTCTCGTGGAGCGGCAGTCCCATGACGCCGCTGAAGCTGCCCGACAGATGATCGATGTGCGCCGCGGCCAGGCCCTGAATCGCGTACGCCCCGGCACGGCCATAGGGTTCGCCGCTCGCGACATAGGCGGTGATGGCGGCCTCATCCATCGGCGCGAAGCCGACGTCGGACAGCGATACCGCATGTTCTTCGCGGCCGGCGCTGAGCAGCCAGACCGTCGAGATCACGCGATGGCGGCGCCCCTGCAGGCGGCGCAGCATCGCCGCCGCCGCGGCCGCATCGGCGGGCTTGCCGAACACCTCGTCGTCGAGCACGACTTCGGTGTCGGCGCCGAGCACGATGGCGCCGGCGACGCCGGCAACCTGCAGCAGGCCGGCTCCGGCCTTCTCGCGCGCGACGCGGCTCACGTAGTCCTCGGGCGGCTCGTTCTCGCGATGAACCTCCGGCACGTCGACGTCGAGCACCGCGAAGCGCAGGCCGAGCTGTTCGAGCAACTGGCGCCGGCGCGGCGATTGCGAAGCGAGATAGAGCATCGGAGCACTCCGGTCAGGCGCAAGGATCAGGCACGGTGGTAGGGATGATTGCCGAGCAGACTGACGGCGCGATAGAGCTGTTCGGCCAGGATCAGCCGGACCAGCATGTGCGGCAAGGTCAACGCACCGAGCGACCAGCGCTGATCGGCGCGCGCGAGTGCCGGTGCCGCGAGGCCGTCGGGACCACCGATCAGGAACGCGAGATCGCGGCCGGCCATGCGCCAGTTCGCGAGCTGCGCCGCGAGATCCTCGCTCGACCAGACCTTGCCGCGACCGTCGAGCGCGACGACGTGCGTGCCGCGCGGAATCGCTGCGAGCATGGCCGCGCCTTCATCGTCGAGCGCGCGGCCGAGATCGCGGCCCTTGCCGCGATCGCCGAGCTTCAGTTCGACCAGTTCGAGCGGCAGTTCGCGCGACAGCCGCTTGGCGTATTCCGCAAAGCCGTCGGCGACCCAGCCCGGCATGCGTTCGCCGACGGAGATCAGACGCGCGCGCATGCGCCGGCCGCTTCCGCGACGGCGCCGTCAGCCGTAGGCCGCCTCGGCATCGGCGTCGCCGCCGACCGACCAGAGACGTTCGAGTCCATAGAACTCGCGCACGCGCGGCAGCATGACGTGGACGATGATGTCGCCGAGATCGACGAGCACCCACTCCGCCTCGCGCTGGCCTTCGACGCCGAGCGGCATCATGCCGGCCTTCTTCGCATACTTGACGACTTCGTCGGAGACGGATTTCACATGACGCGTCGACGTGCCGCTCGCGATGACGATGAAATCGGCGATCGAGGTCTTGCCGCGCACATCGAGTTCGACGACGTCCTTGGCCTTCAGCTCTTCGAGTGCGCGACGCACTTCGAGCCGCAGCCGTTCGACGATGTCCGTCGGCACCGCGACCTTGGCGCCGGCTTTGCGTGGCTTGTGCTGCGGCGGCGCGGCGACCTCTCCGGCAACCTTGCGCGGCTTCTTCGCTGCCGGCTTGGCCGAAGCCTTCGCGTCCGCGGCCCGCTTGGCCGCGGCGCGATTGGCGAGAACGGCCTTGCCCGGCTTGCTCGCCGCCGACTTCGGTGCGCTCGCGCCGGCGGAGGGCTTCTTCGTCGCCACGGCCTTTTTCGCAGCCGGCGACTTTTTCGCTGCGGCGGCCTTGCGGGCGGCCGGCGCGGCAGCGCGGGAACGGGGTTTGGATTCGGACGCAGTCGAAGACTTCGGCGTTTTGGTCGTGGCCAAGCGTGCGCTACCTCGGGGAAATCGGAGGCCACAGTATACGGGAGGCTCCGCCGCGTGGAGGAAGGGGGGCGGGAGGAGCAGGAAATGCGTGAAGAAGTGAGTGCTGGGACCGGCGTCCCCTGCTGCTCGTTTCCCACCCCTCCGACTGCTCACTGCGTTCGATACCACCCCCGCTCCCGAATGGCCTCGCGCACGGCATCCGGCACCAGGTAACGCGGATCGCGTCCGGCCTCGAGTTCGGCGCGGATTGCGGTCGCGGAAATGTCGAGGCCGGTCACCCCGAGCGACAGGATGCAGCCGGCACCGCGGTCGCGCCACGCGCCGTCGACGGCGCAGCGGCGCTCCTCGATCTGGCGCAGCAGGTCGGCCGGCCGTTCGCGCGCCGGGCCGGGCCGGTCGAGCACGCCGACGTGCGCGAGGTCGAACAGCCGCAGCCAGCGGTTCCAGGTCGGCAGGCCGGCGAATGCGTCGGCGCCGACGAGCAGAACGAGCGGTCTGTCCGCACCGATCTCGGCGCGCAGTTCCTGCAAGGTATCGACGGTATAGGACGGGCCGTCGCGATCGAGTTCGCGCGTATCGAGCTGCAGGCGCTCCTGCCCGGCCAGCGCGAGCCGCAGCAGTTCGACGCGCTGGTCGGCGGAAAGCACCGGCTGCGGCCGGTGCGGCGGCACGTTGGCCGGCAGCAGGCGCACGTCGGCGTCGAGCTGCTCGGCCGCTTCCCAGGCCGCGCGCAGGTGGCCGTAGTGAACCGGGTCGAAGGTGCCGCCGAACAGCGCGAGCGGTCGCCGCGGCATCTCAGGCGCCGGTCAAGAGATGCGCGCTGCGCGGCACCGCCATGGCGGCGAGCAGCCGTTCGAGTTCGACCCAGGCGTCGCCGGCGCCGCGTCCCTTGCTGATCCGGTCGATGCGCGCGGCCTGCGCGAGGCAGCGCTCCCAGTGTCCGAGACCGCCGCGCTGCAGCGCCTTGCGATAGATCGCCTCGCGCGCCGGATAGATGCGTTCGCTGCGGAACGCCTGCGCCGGATTCGGCGCCGCGGCCAGCCGCACGAGCAGTTGCAGCTGATACAGCAACAGCCCCATCAGCGCCGGCACCTGCTCGCCTTCGGCGCGCAGGCCCGCAGCGATGCGCAGCGCGCGCGGCGCGTCGCCGGCGAGCGCCGCGTCGGTCAGCTTGAACGCGTCGTAGCGCGCGCTGTCGGCGACGAGATCCTCGAGCGTGGCCGCGTCGAGCACGCGGTCGCCGGCGAGCAGCGCGAGCTTGTCGATCTCCTGCGCCGCCGCGAGCAGATTGCCTTCGCTGCGTTCGACCAGCACGTCGATCGCGTCGCGCGCGGCTTTCACGCCGCGGCTCGCCATGCGCTGGCCTATCCAGCTCGGCAGGTCGTCGGGCCGCAGCGGCGCGATCGGCACGAACACGCCGATCGATTCGACGCTGTCGACCCAGGCGGCGTGATGCTGTTTGCTCCACTGCGTCGCGGTGATCAGCAGCACCGTGTCCGGCGGCGGGCGCTCGCAATACTCGATGATCGCCGCGGCACCGTCCTTGTTCGGCTTGCCCGTCGGTACGCGCAGGTCGATGAGCTTGCGCGAGGCGAACAGCGACATGCCGCTCGCGGCACGCGCGAGGTCGTCCCAGTCGAAGCCGCTCTCGGCATCGAGGATGTCGCGTTCCAGATAGCCGAGTTCGCGCGCCCGCGCGCGCAGCGCATCGCTCGCTTCGATCAGCAGCAGATGCTCTTCGCCGGCCAGGAAATAGACCGGCTTCAGCGCGTCGCCGGCCAGATGCTGGCGCAGCTGCGACAGACTGAGGCTCATCGACGCGGCAGCGTCAGCCCGGCCGGCCGCCGAGCGCCGCGAGGCGCCGCAGGATGGCCTGCACCATGTCGCGCTGCAGCTGTTTCTTCAGCTCGTCTTCCTGCGCGGCCACGCCGACGGCCTGGGTTTCGTCGAAGGTGTAGTCGCGCGTGAGTTCGATGGTCTGGCGCGGCAGCACGACGCCGCCGGCCGCGT
Source organism: uncultured Lysobacteraceae bacterium (assembly GCA_946480705.1). Next base: position 13,398 of record CAMLLF010000012.1, read on the forward strand.
CGACGGCTTCAATGTCCACTTTGTAGCGCATGGTGTATTCGCGCACGCGCGCCGTCGCGCCGACCGACAACGCTTCGGGCGCGAGCGAGCTGACCGGAATGCGCAGCGTCGCCACGCCGGCACCGGCGGCCGTCTCGACCGTCGCGCCGGCGCGTTCGAGCGCATCGGGCAGATCGCGCACGAGCAGGCTGCCCGGATCGGCAACCTCCAGGCGCAGCCGCTTCAGGCTGTCGGGCAGCTGCGCCTGTTCGCGCAGATGGAAGCCGCAACCGGCGAGCGCGAGCGCCGCCGTTACCACGATGGTCCGCCAGATGGTGCGCATGTCAGCCCGCCACGATGTTGACGATCTTGCCCGGCACGACGATGACTTTCTTCACCGCGAGCCCCTCGAGGAAGCGTGCCACTGCCGGATCGGCGAGCGCCTGCTGCTCGCAGGTTTCCCTGCTCGCGTCGACGGCCACGTCGATCTGACCGCGCAGCTTGCCGTTGACCTGCACCGCGAGCACGAGCGCGTCTTTTTTGAGCGCCTCGGCGTCGGCCAGCGGCCACGAACGGTCTTCGATCAGACTCTCGCCGTAACCGAGCGCCTGCCACAGCGCGTGGCAGACGTGCGGCGTGATCGGGTTGAGCAGCAGCGTCACGGTTTCCCACGCTTCCTGGCGCACCGCGTCGGCGGCCGGCGACGCGTCGTCGAACTTCGCGAGCGCGTTCAGCAGTTCCATGACCGCGGCGATCGCCGTGTTGAACGCGTGGCGGCGGCCGATGTCGTCGGAGACTTTCGCGATCGTCTCGTGGAGCTTGCGGCGGATCGCCTTCTGCTCCGGCGTCAGCGCGATCTCGCCGCGGCGCAGCTGTGCCGCCGCAGCCTGCGACTGCGCGACCGGCGCGGCGCCGACGTGCCTGTGCACCTGCGCCCAGACGCGGCGCAGGAAGCGCGCCATGCCGTCGACGCCCGACTCGTTCCATTCCAGCGACATGTCCGGCGGCGAGGCGAACATCGAGAACAGGCGCACCGTATCAGCGCCGTAGCTGTCGACCATGGCCTGCGGATCGACGCCGTTGTTCTTCGACTTCGACATCTTCTCGATGCCGCCGATCGAGACCGGCTCGCCGTCGTTTCCGAACGCGCCGACGATGCGCGCGCGCTCGTCGCGCTGGATCTGCACGTCGGCCGGATTGAACCAGGTCGTCGAGCCGTCGCTCTCGCGGCGGAAGAAAGTCTCGGCCACGACCATGCCCTGGCACAGCAGGTTCGTCGCCGGTTCGTTCGACGCGACCATGCCGGCGTCGCGCATGAGCTTGTGATAGAAGCGGAAATACAGCAGATGCAGGATCGCGTGCTCGATGCCGCCGATGTACTGGTCGACCGGCAGCCAGTAGTTCGCGCGCTCGTCGACCTGCCCGCTCGCGCCGGGCGATGTATAGCGCGCGTAGTACCAGCTCGATTCCATGAAGGTGTCGAACGTGTCGGTCTCGCGCTCGGCCGGACCGCCGCACTGCGGACAGACGCAGCGGCGCCATTCCGGATCGGCCTTGATCGGCGACTGCACGCCGCTGAACGCGACGTCCTCGGGCAGCACGACGGGGAGCTGCTCGTCGGGCACCGGCACCGCGTCGCAGGTCTTGCAGTAGATGATCGGGATCGGGCAGCCCCAGTAGCGCTGGCGGCTGACGCCCCAGTCGCGCAGGCGATAGTTCACGCGGCGCGAGGACTCGCCGAAACGTCCGGCGAGCGCGGCGAACGCCTGCGCGTAGTCCATGCCGTCGTATTCGCCCGAGTTCACGAGATAGCCGCGCTCGGTGTAGGCGCCGTCCTCGAGCACGCGCTGCTGGAACTCCTCGATCATCTGCACGGCCGCGGTCGGCTCGTATACGTCGCGCGGGGCGCCTGCGCCGAGCGCCGTGTTCATCGCATCGCCGCCGGCGGCGACGTCGCGCTTGAGTTCGAGGATCGCGTCGCGCACGTCTTCGTTGACGATCACGAGCTTGATCGGCAGGTGGTACGCGTGCGCGAACTCCCAGTCGCGCTCATCGTGTCCCGGCACCGCCATGACCGCGCCGGTGCCGTAGCCCATCAATACGAAATTGGCCGCCCAGACCGGCAGACGCTCGCCGGTGACCGGATGCAGCGCATAGACGCCGGTGAAGACGCCCTTCTTTTCCTGCGTCTCGAGATCGGCCTCGGCCGTGCCGCCGTGGCGGCATTCCTCGATGAACGCGGCGAGATCCGGATTGTCCTTCGCCGCGGCGAGCGCGATCGGATGTTCCGCCGCGATCGACACGAAGGTCACGCCCATCAGCGTGTCCGGCCGCGTCGTGAACACGTCGAGCGTGCCCTCGCCGCCTTCGATGCCGAACGGGATCTGCAGCCCTTCCGAGCGGCCGATCCAGTTGCGCTGCATCGTCTTGACCGCGTCGGGCCAACCCGGAAGGTTGTCGAGTTCGGTCAGCAATTCCTCGGCATAGGCCGTGATCTTGAGAAACCATTGTGGAATTTCACGCTTTTCCACGATGGCGCCGGAGCGCCAGCCGCGGCCGTCGATGACCTGTTCGTTCGCGAGCACGGTCTGGTCGACCGGATCCCAGTTCACGACGCTCATCCTGCGGTAGACCATCCCCTGCCGGAACAACCGCGTGAACATCTGCTGTTCCCAGCGGTAGTAGTCGGGCTTGCAGGTCGCGACCTCGCGCGACCAGTCGTAGGCGAAGCCCATGCGGTTGAGCTGCGCCTTCATGTGTTCGATGTTGGCGTAGGTCCACTTCGCCGGCGCGGTGTTGTTCTTGATCGCCGCGTTCTCGGCCGGCAGGCCGAAGGCATCCCACCCCATGGGCTGCAGCACGTTGCGGCCCTGCATGCGCTGATAGCGGCTGATGACGTCGCCGATCGTGTAGTTGCGCACGTGGCCCATGTGCAGCGCGCCCGACGGGTACGGCAGCATGGACAGACAGTAGAACTTGGGCTTGCCGGCGACTTCCTTCACTTCGAAGGCGCGCGTGTCGTTCCAGAATTTCTGCGCCGCGGCTTCGACCGCTGCGGGTTCGTAGGTTTCGTGCATGAGGGAAATGGCGGCCGCGCGGCGATAACCGCGGAGCAGGTCAGGGAAGAGTCGCCGCAGACTACCGCAGCGCAGCAACCCCGCCAAGCCTGCCCCCTGCCGAACGACACAGGCCATCCATTCGCCGCTGGCTATGATCGGGCTTTCGTGTCCGTCGCGCGGCGAGTCCGCCGCTGCGCCGGACTCGCCGGCCCGAGAATGCGCCGGCACGGCCAATTTCGGGACAACCACTACAGGAAGCCTCTCATGCGCGCGCTGCCGTGTTCCCCCCTGCGTCTTGCCCTGTGTCTCGCACTGGCCACGGCCCTGCCGGCCGCGGCCGCCGACACCGTCACCGCACTGCACTGCCCCGCGCTCGTCGACACGGCCACGGGCAAGCTGCTCGGCGCGTCGACGGTCGTCATCGCCGGCAACCGCATCCGCGAAGTGACCGCGGGCACGACGACGCCCGACGGCGCGCGCGCGATCGATCTGCCGGCCGGCA
>CAMLLF010000013.1 GCA_946480705.1 uncultured Lysobacteraceae bacterium
CTTCGATGCGGCCGGACTGGATCTGCAGGTCGACGAGGCGCCGGCGATAGGCCTCGCGCAGGCAGACAGGCGCGTCGGCGGCGCTGCCGCAGTCGTTGCGCTTGCCCAGCCAGACCTTCTGCGCGGTGCGCTGGCGCGCCTGCTGCGCGGCAGCGGCATTGCGCACCGTGTCCTCGAACGTCGTCGCGAGTTCGCGATCGAGTGCGCCGAGTTCCGGGCTCAGGCAGATCGCTTTCTCGACGGCCAGCGTGGCTTTCGCGCAGTCGAACGACGGGCCGTTCGTCGCCGTGACCGGCACGGGCTTTTCGATCGGCACGGCGACCGCGGGGACGTCGCCTTCGGTCAGCGTCCTGGTGTCGTCGAAACTCGCGAACGGCGCGATGACGACTTCGCTGTCACCGTTGCCGGGCGTGATCCCCTTGGCGGCGGCGGTCGGATTCGCCGGATAGGTCTTGCCGTCGAACGCGAGTTCGACGTCGTCAGCTTTCGCGCCGCCGCCGCCGACCCGCACGACGAGATTGCGCCAGCCGTTCGAGCGTTGCGGCGACACGGCGATCGGCGGATGGGTCAGGCCGATCGCGCCGACCAGCCGGTAGCCGGCTCCGGCCGGCGAGAACACGAGCGTCGGGCAGCCGCCGGTGCCGCAGGCGGTCGAGCCGACGACATGGACCAGAAGTTCGTTGCGGCCGTCGCCGTTGAGGTCGACCGAGCCGTCGACGTAGCGCGTCTCGCGGCCTTCCGCGACATAGTCCTTCTCGATCGCATGCCGCACGTCGGGCGGCAGCGGCGCCGCGGCGGCGCCGAACAGTGTCATCAGGACGGCGGATACCCAGCTCATCTGCATGGCGAATGGCTCCGGTCGGCGGCCGCAGGGGCCGGTCTGGCGAGGCGCGCGGAGCTTAGCGCAGCATCGGTTCGCGCGGCGTCACGATGCCAAGGCCGCGCCCGCTTCACCGGAACTGCCCGAAGACCGGCGCGCGAACTGATAGGCGTGCGCCGTTTTCGCCGCTAAGACGCAATGTGCACATTCGCACATACGCGAATTAGTCCTGATGGGGAATCCAATGACCGTCCATTCGCTGATCGGCCGCGTCGCGGCCGCGACGGGCGCGGCTGCGCTCGCGCTTCATGCCGGCCTCGCCGCGGCCGCCCTGCCCCTGCGCGCGAGCGCGCCGGCGTCGACCGACCGCCTCGACCAGATCTATTACGCGCAGCCGCACAACACGTATCTGCACAGCGACAAGCTGACGAACTGGCTCGACGCGGGCTATCGCACCGTCGAGATCGACGTGATCGACAAGGGCGACTGGGAGAACGATCCGAAAGGTCCGTACGTCGCGCACGGCGCGAATCCGGGCAACCAGAACTGCAGCGCCGCGAACGACGACCGCCTCGGCAACTGCCTCGACGACATCACCGGCTGGATCGGCCGGCAAACCAGTCTCACGGTGCCGCTGCTCGTGTTCGTCGACATGAAGCCGAGCGCCGATCCGGCCAGCGCCTGGAAGCCCGACGAGATCAAACTGCTCGACATCTTCATCCGCAACTATCTCGGATCGAAGCTCTACACCTACGGGAATCTCACCAGCCATCTCAGTCCCAACGGCAATCGCGAGGGACTCAAGAACAAGGGCTGGCCGACGATCGACGCGCTCAAGGGCAAGATCATCGTCGTGTTCACGGGCGGCTACTACGGCGACGTGAACGCGCGCATGAACTCGGCGCGCAAGCTCATGAACGAGGGCAACTACGGCGGGCCGACGGCGTTCCTGTGCCCGGATGTCGACAGCGACGATCCGAACGAGATCTCCGGTGCGATCGACGGCATTTCTGCGGCCGATTCGGCGTATTTCTTCTGCGGCAACATGAAAGCCGGCGACAACGACCAGTACGTGCTGAACCGCTCGGCGCAGTGGCGTCAGTTGATCCACCAGTGGGGCGCGGCCGGCAACTTCAGCAGTCTCGACTACGCCTGGAGCTACATCTCGGTCGCCCACGGCGCGAGCGCGATCGGCTGGGACGTGACCGAATCGCTGACCGACGCGAGCGTGTTCCGGCCGAGCTGGCTCGACAGCATTCCGCTCGTCGGCAAGCGCCGCAGCCTGCCGGGCTATTTCACGCTGCGCACGCACTTCGCGAACCAGTGCGTCGACGTCAGCGGCAGCCGGTGGAAAAACGGTACCGCGCTGCAGCAGTACACCTGCAACGACACCGACGCGCAGAAGTTCGTCTACACGGCGGAAGGCCAGCTGCGGCCCAAGGGCGACACCGACTATTGCGCCGACGTCGAAGGCGGCAAGGGCAAGCAGGGCGCGAAGCTCAACATCTGGGACTGCGACGGCGGCGAGTCGGAGAAGTGGGCGATCTCCGCGGCGGGGCTGTTCGCGAATCGCGCCGGCAATTGGGGCTATTGCATGGACGTCACCGGCGGCAGTCCGTCACCAGGCACGCGGCTGCAGCTCTGGGGCTGCAGCGCGGGCAACGTCAACCAGCAGTTCGATCCGCGCGAGGTGCCGGATTTCTGAGCCGAACGGAGCGGCGCGTGAGCGCCGCTCCGCAACGCCTCAACGCCAGCGGCGATCGACCGTGAAGATGGCCTCGCAGCCGCCGTCGACCCAGATGCCGGCGCGGTTCCAGCCCCAGGTGCGGCCTTCGACGCAGGCCGTGCCGGAAATCTGCCGCGCGATGCGCACGTCGCTGCCGCGGCCCGTGTCGACCTGACAGAGGTTGTAGTGGTAGTTCTGGCTGCCGCAGCGCACCGAGATGCGCTGGTCCCAGTCGTTGCCGGGACGCCAGTCGCCGTGGCGATCGCCGCGGCCGTCGTCGTAACGGTCGCCGCGCCCGTCGTCGTAGCGATCGTCGCGACCGCCGTCATGACGGCCGCCGCCGCGCCGTTCGACGCGGAAAATGCCGGCACAGCCCTGGTCGACCCAGACGCCGGCACGGTTGTAGCCCCAGGTGCGGCCTTCGATGCATTCGCTGTTGGAGACCTGATCGACGAGATACACGCGGCCGCCGCGACCGGTATCGACCTGGCAGAGGTTGTAGCTGAAGCTGCGGCTCTCGCACTGGAACTCGATGTCGCGGTCCCAGTCGCCGCGCTGCGCCGATGCGCCGGTCGCCGCAAGCGCGAGTCCGATCGCGGCCGTGCAGGCGGCCGAACGTACGTATCCTTTCATCGCTTTTCCTCCCCTCGATCGCCGGATCAGGGCCGGCGGGCCATGGTCTCGCGCCGTCCTCGGCGCGGGATCCGCTCCGGCCGCGCGCTGCGCGCCCGACCGCAGCCGCCGTTTTACCACTGCCGGCTCCGCTTGCGCGTCGACGTGCCGCGCACAATCCATACGGCGACGGAACAGGACACTAGAGATGGGCGAAATGCTCCGGCGCCTCCTGCCAGCGGTCGTGCAGCCCGTTGACGTAGGTGATCGGTGCGCGCGCGAGTTCCTCGTCGGCGATGTCGGTCAGGCAGCCGAGGTTGACGCCGTACATCTTTCCGATCGGCGTCTGCGTGCCGATGCCGAACGCGCGCACGCCGCAGTGGCGGCAGAAGTAGTGCTGGTTCTTGCGCGAATTGAACAGGTACTGCGTGAGTTCGGATTCGCCGGTCAGCAGGCGGAACTCGCCGTCGCGCGCGACGGCGGGCCAGAAGCGCGTGCGACGGCAGATCGTGCAGTTGCAGCGGTAGGTCGGCTCGGTCAGATCGAGGTCGGCCTCGAACGTGACGGCGCCGCAATGACAACTGCCGTGGTAGGTCTTGCGCATGGCGCGCTCCGTGGAGTTGGCGAACGACGGTTGCTCCCTCTCCCCCGACCTCTGGTCGGGCGAGAGGGCTGGGGTGAAGGGGAGAAACGTCCGTGCAGCGTACTGACGGTCTTCGTATCGCGGGTAGACGTGACTGCGGCGCGACAACCGAACACCCGAGCGCGTCGCTTTTCCCCCTTACCCAACCCTCTCCCCCCAGGCACGCTTGGGGGAGAGGACTCGGCGCAATCTCAGGCCGGCTGCACGTCGTGCAGTTTCCAGACGCGGCCGGCCAGCAGGTTCAGGCGATGCTTGACGACCGCGTGCGGCAGTGCGGTGACGACTTCGACTTCGGTATGCAGGTCGGACTGTTCCGCGGTGACGCGCGCGTTCGCGTCGCTGGCGCCGAGCAGCGGGTCGACCGCATCGGGGTCGGGCTGCAGCGCCTTCCAGCGCTTCCACAGCGACGGTTCGCGCAGTGCCGCCTGCAGCGTGTTCGCGAAGCTTTCGGGGCTGACGCCGTGGAACGACAGCTCGGCGTTCTCGCCGCGCGCCTGGGAAAGATCGCCGATGCTCAGGAAGAAACGCTGCACTGCGGCCATCTGGATCTCCTCGACTCGGATGTGGGGCCGGCGGGCTCCGCCTTCCGCGCAGTCTAGCGCGATCGTTCGTGACGACCGCATGAGGCGTTGCGGCGCTTGCCGGATCGCGGGCCTGCGGCCGCATTCGCGTCATTCCTTGGTCGCAGGCAGGACTTCTGTCCTAAGCCGGCGGGCGGCCGCTGGCCTAGGATGCGGGTCTGACCAAGGGAGACATCTATGCTGCGCCATCCACTGGCCCTCGCTCTGGGCCTGCTGCTCGCCGTGCCCGGCTTCGCCGCCGACAAGAAGGACGACAAGAAAGCCGACAAGTGGGACGTGAACGCGGCCCACGGGCCGACCAAGACGGTGAAGTTCACGACCGACGAAGGCACGTGGATGGATCTGGACGTCAGCCGCGACGGCAAGCAGATCGCCTTCAGCCTGCTCGGCGACGTCTATCTGCTGCCGATCGAAGGCGGCAAGGCCAAGCGCGTGACCAGCGGCCAGTCCTGGGACGTGCAGCCGCGCTTCTCGCCGGACGGCCGCGAAATCGCGTTCACCTCCGACCGTGGCGGCGGCAACAACCTCTGGCGCGTGCGCACCGACGGCAGCAATCCGGTGCAGGTCAGCAAGGAAGATTTCCGCCTGCTCAACAACCCGGTCTGGACGCCCGACGGCGAATACCTGATCGGCCGCAAGCATTTCACGGGTCAGCGCTCGCTCGGCGCCGGTGAACTCTGGCTCTATCACAAGTCCGGCGGCGCCGGCCTGCAGCTGACCAAGCAGAAGAACGACCAGCAGGACCAGGGCGAACCCGCGATCAGCCCCGACGGCCGCTACGTCTATTTCTCGGAAGACGTCACTCAGGGTCCGAGCTTCCAGTACAACAAGAACGCGCACGACACGATCTATGCGATCCGCCGCCTCGACCGCGAGACCGGCGAAGTCATCGATCTCGTCTCGACGCCGGGCGGCGCGGTGCGTCCGCAGTTCTCGCCCGACGGCAAGTCGCTCGCCTTCATCAAGCGCGTACGCGACAAGAGCGTGCTGCACCTGCTGACGCTCGACACCGGCGACGTGAAGCCGCTCTGGGACGGGCTCTCGCACGACATGCAGGAAGGCTGGGCGATCTTCGGGCCGTATGCGAACTACGCCTGGACGCCGGATTCCAGGAGCGTCGTGATCTGGGCCAAGGGCAAGCTCTGGCGCGTGGATGCGGCCAGCGGCAAGCCCGAGGCGATCGCGTTCAGCGCCGATGTGGAACAGACCGTCGCGGCGCCGCTGCGCTTCGAACAGACGCTCGACAGCGGCAGCTTCGCGCCGAAGATGATCCGCGACGCGGCGACGAGCGCCGACGGCAAGACGCTGGTGTTCCATGCACTTGGCCACTTGTGGATAAAGTCGCTGCCGGGCGGCACGCCGCAACGGCTGACCAAGACTGAAGGCGTCGCGGAATACCAGCCGAGCTTCAGCGCCGACGGCCGCAAGCTCGTCTATACGACCTGGTCCGACGAGAAGCAGGGCGCGATCGTCGAGCGCGATCTCGCGAGCGGCGCCGACCGCGTGCTGACGAAGACGCCGGGTTTCTACTATTCGCCGCGCTATTCGCGCGACGGCCAGTACGTCACCTGGTCCAGGCAGGCCGGCAGTTCGCTGACCGGCTCGCTGAATGCGGGCGAAGGCGGCGTCTACGTCATGGCCGTCAACGGCGGCACGCCCAGGCGCCTCACGCACGACGGCACCGAGCCGCAGTTCAGCGCCGACGGTAAGCGCGTGTATTTCCTGACCGGCGGCGGCATCAAGAAGAAGCTGCAGAGCATCGGCGTCGCCGGCGAGGAGCCGCGCGACGTGTTCGATCTGAAGTACGTCGACTTCGTCACCGTCAGTCCGGACGGCAAGTGGGTCGCGTTCACCGAACTGTTCAACGCCTATGCCGTGCCGATGCCGCAGACCGGCAAGGCGATCGAACTGAGCAAGGACACGACCGCGATCCCGGTCAGCAAGATCTCCGACTACGTCGGCTCCTACCTGCACTGGGGCAACGACAGCGCGAGCCTGCACTGGGTCGTCGGCAGCGAATACTTCACGCGCGAACTGAAAGACGCGTTCGCGTTCGTGCCGGGCGCGCCGGCCGAACTGCCGAAGCCGGCCGCGCTCAAGGGCGTCGACGTCGGCCTGCGCGCGGCCGTCGACGCGCCGAGCGACGTCGTCGCGTTCACGCACGCGCGCCTCGTCACGATGAACGGCGAGGAAGTCGTCGAGGACGGCACGATCGTCGTCGAAGGCGACACGATCAAGGCGCTCGGCAAGAACGTGGCGGTGCCCGCGAACGCGCGCGTCATCGACGCGAGCGGCAAGACCATCGTGCCGGGCTACATCGACGTGCATGCGCACGCGAGCCATTTCTCCTCGGGCGTCGTGCCGCAGCAGAACTGGGCGTACTACACGAACCTCGCGTTCGGCATCACCACCATGCACGATCCGTCGGCGACGACCGAGACCGTGTTCTCGCAGGCCGAACTCGTGAAGGCCGGCGATCTCGTCGGCCCGCGCGTGTTCTCGACCGGCACGATCCTCTACGGCGCCGACGGCGACTTCAAGGCCGTCGTGAACTCGCTCGACGACGCGCGCGCGCACTTGAAGCGCATGAAGGCCAACGGCGCGTTCAGCGTGAAGAGCTACAACCAGCCGCGCCGCGAGCAGCACCAGCAGATCAACCAGGCCGCGCGCGAACTCGGCATGCTCGTCGTCGAGGAAGGCGGCTCGACGTTCAACTTCAACATCCCGATGATCCTCGACGGTGCGACCAGCATCGAGCACAACGTGCCGATCGCGCCGCTGTACAAGGACGTCGTGGATCTGTGGAAGCAGACCGACGTGCGCAACACGCCGACGCTGGTCGTCAGCTACGGCGGCCTGTCCGGCGAATACTGGTGGTATGCGCGCGACAACGTCTGGGAAGACAAGAAGCTCGCGCGCTTCTTCCCGCGCGAGACGCTCGACGCGCGCTCGATCCGCCGCGAGATCGCGCCGGACTGGGACTACTACCACATCGAGGTGGCCAAGGCGGCCAAGCACCTGCGCGACAACGGCGTGCGCATCCAGATCGGCGGCCACGGCCAGCTGCAGGGACTTTCTCCCAATTGGGAAATCTGGATGCTGACCCAGGGCGGCTTCAGCAATCACGAAGCGCTGCGCGCGGCGACGATCGACGGGGCGGACCTGCTGGGCCTCTCAAAGCAGCTCGGCTCGCTGGCTCCGGGCAAGCGTGCCGACCTCGTCGTGCTCAATTCCAATCCGCTGGAGAACATCCGCTCGACGATCGACACGCGCTACGTGATGGTCAACGGACGCCTGTTCGACGTCGACGCGGACATGGCCGAGGTCGGCGGCAAGCAGCGCCCGGCGCCGACGTTCTACTGGCAGCGCCACCGCGACGGCCGCACCTTCGGCACGGAGTACGGCCCGACCGCGCCGTGTCACTGTCCGAAGTCGGGCGTGGCGCACGACCACGACTGAGCGCACGCCGGCTGCTACCCTCGCGACGCAGTCATGCGCGGGAGGGCAGCCTTGCCGGCTTCACGTTCGCGACGACCCCGTGCCGCCTGCGCGGGGTTGTCGCTTCTGGGACTCGTCGCCGGCGTCGCCGGCGCCGGCGACTCCGTGCTCGACGCATGCCGCGACGCCGTGCGCCGCGATGCCGCGCACGCGCTCGTGCTTTGCGGCGAGGCCGAGCAGACCGCGCTCGCCGCGCGGGATTCGCGCATCGCCGGGCTGGCCGCGATCGAACACGCCGGCGCCGCGATCGCGCTGGCCCGCTACGAGGTCGCCGCGGCCGATCTCGCGCGCGCCGATCCGCTGCTGCGCGAGACGCAGTGGCGCGACCGGCACCGGCTCGAACGCCAGCGCGGCACGCTCGCGTTCCGTCGCGAGCGTCTCGCCGAAGCCGCGCTGCACTATGGCCGTTCGCTCGAGATCGCGCGCAGCCACGACGACGTCGCCGCGCAGGCGCAGGGCTGGAACGACGTCGGCATCGTCTATCGCCGCGTCGGCGACTACGCGCAGGCGCTCGAAGCGTTCACGACGAGCCTCGCGCTGCGCGAGCGGCTCGGCGAGACCGACCGCGCCGCGGCCGTGCTCAACAACCTCGGCAATCTGCAGCAGGATCTCGGCGACTACGCCGCCGCGCAGACCTGGCTCGAACGCGCGCTCGCGGCCTACCGCGCACAGGACGCGCCGCGTCAGGTCGCGCATGTACTCGAAAGCCTCGGCATCAACGACCGCCATCTCGGCCGCGACGCCGGCGCGCGCGATCGTTTGCGACAGGCCTGGGACGCGTTCACGCAGCACGACGCACCGCGCGACCGGCTGCGCGTCGCCACGCATCTCGCTCGGCTCGAGGCGCGCCTCGGCGACGAGGCCACCGCGCAACGCTGGATCGACGAAGCAACGACGCTTGCTGCGACCCTGCAACAGTCGCCGTCGCTCGCCCTGCTGCTTGCGATCGCGCAGGCCGGCGACGCGGAAACCCCGCGCCGCACGCTGCGCGAGCGCCTGCATGCGAAGGCCGGCGATCCGCTGAGCGACCGCGTCGACGCCTGGGAATTCCTCGCCGCGGCGAGCGAGCGCGACGGCGACGCCGCGCAGGCGCTCGATGATCTGAAAGCGCTGCAGACGGCGCGTGCCGAACTCGCGCAGACCGCGCAGAACGAGCGCGTCGCGCAATGGCAGGTGCGCCTCGACGTCGCCGACCGGCTGCGCGAGATCGAGGCACTGCGCGAACAGAACCGCGTGCAGTCCGAGCGCCTGGAGAACGAACGGCTGCGGCGTTATCTGACGCTCGCGATTTCGCTGGCCGGGCTGGCATTGATCGCGGCCATGCTGCTGTCGCGGCTGCAGCGTCAGCGCGCGCAGGCCGCCGTGCAGCGGCTCGCGCTCGAACATCAGAGCGCGCACTACCGCAGCGCCGCCGATGCGCTGCGCGCCGATCGCCGACGCCTGCAGGCCCTCGTCGACCGCAGCGCCGAGGCGCTGCTGCTCGTCGACGCGCGCGGCAACGTGCTCGCGGCGAACCGCGCCGCGGGATCGCTGCTCGGCCGCGGCAGCGACGCGCTGATCGCCGCACCGCTCGCGGCGCTGCTCGGTCCCGACGCCGAGCGCCTCGGCGCGACCATGGCCGCGAGCGAGAACGCCGACGAGGAACGCGAGGAACATGGCGAGATCGCGCTGACCGCGCCCGGCGGCGCGGCGCTGCGCGCGGCGGTCGGCCTGCTCGACGACGCCGACGCGGAAGAACCGGTGGTCTGGCTGAAGCTCCGGCCCGAGACGGCGGCCGCGGCCGGCGCGGAAACGACGGTCGCCCCCGCCGAAGGCGAAGCATCCGACGCGCTGCGGCGCGCACTCGTCGAACTGATGCTGGCGGCACTCGATGCCTGGGAACGCAGCATGCGGCTCTCGCGCGTGGACTTCGCGCAGAAGAGCGGCATCTGGCGCGTGCACATCGACGACGGGCGTCTGCGCATGCGTTCGATGGAGCGCTACCTGAGCCTCGCGCGCGTGCCGCGGCATCCGCGCTGGCGCGAGGTGCTGCGCAGCGCCTATTTCGTGCTGGCCGAGTGCCCGCTGACGCCGGTGCAGCGGCGCGTGCTCGAGGAACGCGTCGCCGCCGTGCGCGCCCAGCTCAGCGAGAAGGCACTCGACGCGGCTGCGGCGGAAGGCTAGCCGTCGGCGCGCAGAGCACGCAGATGCCCCAGACGCCGTGGGCCATCAGATAGGCGTCGTGATGGTTGGCCGCGACGAAGGCCGGCGGCCCCTGCACGATCGCGACGATGTCGCCGACGTCGCCGCTCGCGATGGAGCCCGAACGCAGGTCTTCCTCGCCGCGGCAGAGCTGCTGGGTGAATCCGGTGACCTTGCGATAGTCGTCGTCGGGCTCGCCGCACGTGCCCTGGCAGCTCGGTGGATTCTCGCGGACCGCGGCGACGAGTTCGGCCCCGAACCGAAAACTGCCTATCGTCATCGGCTGGCCGTCGGCGCACCACTGCGACGGCACGGTCTCGTGGGCCCCGACGACCGCGGCCGACGCGATCAGGGCGACAGCAATCAGGATGCGATGCATGCACCGACTCCTCGGCGGGGGTGCGGACATCCTCCGCGCCGCAACGGCCCACCCGCAAGCGGCACGGCGGGAAAAAACCGGGTCGAAACCGCGACGGCCGCGCCTGCCGCGGGATGCCCGCATCGCGCGGCGCGGCGCCAATGCGGCCCGGATTCGTCCCGCGGATTCGCTGGCCGCATGCGGTGCGGCGGCCTAGCGTCGCTGCAACCGGCCATCCCGGCCGGCGCGAACCGCAGACGAGGTCACCATGTTCCGCACGTTCCTACCGGTGCTTGCCCTGGGCGCCGCAACGCTTTCCGGCTCCGCCTTCGCCTATACGAACACGGTCCCGATCGGACAGATCACGGCATCGTCGCTGCAATATGGCGGCGCCGTCCTGCATGCGGGCGGCTGGGCCGGCCATCACTACCTCGCACCGAGCCTGGCCGAGTGCGAGCAGATGCTGCAGAGCGGCGTCGCCGATCACGGCGTTCCGCCCGGCCCCGGCGACTGCCCTCACGCGATGGAACAGGTGCAGCACTGCAGCCGCCGCTCGATGTTCGACTTCGCCGGACCGTCCGACCCCGACACCGACGGCGTCGTCACGACGACGATCAGCGTGCCGGCGCGCTACCTGCGCGATGTCGGACGGCTGCGCCACGAGTTCCGCATCGATGAATTCGATGCGTTGCTGCAGGAGTACAGCGGGAAATAGGCGTCAGGCCGGGAATGGGGAGTCGGGAATCGGTGAAGCAAGGCGCCCGCGACGCGGCACCGTCTGACGCATCACCGGTTCCCCGGCCTCAAAAGCCAAACTCGCTCCGCGACGCACGCCGTTGCGCGACATGATCCCGCAGGCGTTCCGTATAGCTGCGCCACGTGCGGTTGCCCTGCAGGTCGAGATAGCGGCGCTCGGGCGCCGCCTGCGGGCACCAGAACAGATTCGCGACGCCGAGCCCGCCGGGTGACAGGTCGGTAGGCGCCTCCAGATGGACGCCGCCGATGGCGATGCAGGCGTCGAAGGCGGCCGCATCGATACCCGGCGACACGACGGCGGCGCGCTCGCGCGCGAACCTCGCTGCCTCGGCGTCGAGTCGCGACACCGGCTGCCACTGCGCGAGCGGCAGCAGCATCAGCATCGCAATGCCGTCGTGCCGCCGGTAGACCTCGGCCAGGTCGTCCGGCAGCGGCGCACCGAAGCGCGTCGCGACGGCGGCGAGGTCGGCGTCGGCCGCCGGTTCGCCCCAGCGGGCCCGCGAGGACAGCAGCCACTGCGTCAGGCTGGGTTTTCCGACGTCCTCGATCAGCCGCGCTGCCGACCAGTCCGCGACCGCCTGCCGCTCGCGTTCGCGCGCCGCGTCCATGCGCGCGGCCGAGTCGGCGATCTGCGCCGACTGCACCCAGCGCGAGCGCAGCCACGGGACGACTCCGGACCATGCAAAGCCGCCGCCTTCGATGTCCAGCGAATACAGCCGCAGGCCGGCCCGCAGCGGCGGTTCGCCGGCGTCGTAGAGCGTGACGGACTCGGAACTTTGGCCACCGACGAGCACGAGGAAGGATCCGAGGTCGGCCGGCGTCAGGGCGATCTCGCGTGGCGCCGCGTCGTCCGCCGCGGGCGGCTCGTGCACGAACAACGGGATCCGGCCTTCGTACGCGTAGCTCGCCGGATCGATATCACTCGCATCGCGCACCCGGCGCAGGTCGGCGAGCGGCGCGAGTTCGAGCGTCTTCGCGCCGTCCGCAACGCGATAGAACGCGAGCAGATCGGCCGGCAGCGTCGCGCCGAGCCGCGACTGCGCCGCGGCGATCGCCGCCTCGTCGGCCGGCGCGGCGGACACGGCGATCGGAGCAGCGGCCGTCCCGCCGTTCAACGCATCGAGCGCGGCCTCGTTCGCCGCAATGCCGCGCAGCAGATCGGCCACGCCGAGCTTCGCCGCTTCGCCTTCGAACTGCGCGTCGCGCTGTGCCTGCCGTTCCAGCATCGCCGCGGCGTCGGCGGCCGAACCGAAGATTTCCCACGCGCCGATCGCGACGACCGCCGCCAGCAGCGGCCCCGCGAGCAGCACCGCATACGTGCCGCCGACGACCACGCGCTGCCCGACGCGCATCGGCCGCACGTCGATGCTGCGCAGCGCTTCGGCACCGAGCGCGAGCCGCGCCGGGGCCTGCGCGGTAGCGCCGACGACGCGGTCGTAGACCTCGAATACGCGGCGCAGACGCAGCGCCGCCGGCTGCGACGCGGCCATCTGCGGATCGCCGCGCAGCGCTTGCAGCACGCCGCCAAGCTGCCAGCGGCTCTTCACGAGCGGCAGCTGCAGCAGCGCGATGAACGCGAGCAGCTTGAAGCCGAGCCAGAACGCGAGCACGGCACCGACGACGCAGGCGACCGCGATGAACACGGCGCTCAGGCGCGCCGAGCCGACCGGCAGCAGTTCCTGCACGACGTGCGCGCCGTCGAGCGGCGGCACCGGCAGCACGTTGAGGTAGTTGATCAGCAGGAACACCAGGGCCGCCTGGAACACGAGCCCGCCGGCGTCGGCCAGCCCCAGGAACCAGACCGCGAGCAGCGCCCAGCCGATGAGGATGCCGGGCAGCGGTCCCATGAGGCTCATCCAGGCGCGGCGCGCGGCGTCGGGCCTGGCTTCGTGGCCGATCGTCACGCCGCCGACCAGCGGCAGCGCGAGCATCTGCACGTTGCGGTAGCCCGACAGCCGCATCGCGAGGTAGTGCCCGAATTCGTGGATCGCGACGACGACGAACAGCACGAGCGCGAACTGCAGGCCCCAGAACCAGCCGCCGAGCGCGAGAAACAGCGCGACGCTGAACGCGAACAGCCCGGCCTGCACGCGCCGCGGCACCGGACGCTGGGTCTGCCGCTGCATCACCTGCGACAGCCACGCGAGCCGCGCCGGAGGCACCGGCTCCGTCGATGCCGGCGGCCTGGGCTGGCGCGCCATCGCACGATAGATCTGCCACGCGAACGCGAGCGTCGGACGCAGCAGGCCGCGGCTGTCCCGATAGACCTTGCGGCGCTGCACGAGCGAAGCCACGCGCTGCGCGTGCAGTGCGTCGGCCAGCCAGGCTAGCGCCGCGTCATCCGCGCCGGACGGATCGACCGTGCCGTGGCGCGCGCACGCGGCGCGATGCGCCTGCCATTGCGCGGCGAGATCGGCGCCGCCGATGGTCTGCCCGATGATCCGCTCGTCGCTCAGGACTTCGGCAAAGGCATCGAACGACTCGCTGATGCAGTGGCGCCCGTCGGCGAGCCGGCACATGAACACGGCGGTGAGCCGGTTCGGGACGGCCGGCGACGACGGCGCGAACAGCCAGAGCACATCGCCGTGTTCGCGCTGGCGCCAGCTGGCGACGGGCTGTGCGAGCACGCTGCCGTCGGGGCTGTCGAGCAGATACCAGGCCGGGCCTTCGAAACCGAGCGGATCGAGTTCGGCAGCGGCCTGCGCACACAGGTCGGCCATCGCCTCGGGGACGCGCGGCGCCGCGATGCGCCGCATGCGCAGTTCGGGAAACGTCATCGACAGCAGCGCGCGCACGCGCTGGAGCTGCAGCAGCAGGAAGACGGCGAAGACGAGCGCGATCAGATCGAACATGGCGGGCGGCGCGGCGGGGATCGCCGATTGTCGCCGGACCGGACAGTCAGCGCACGCCGCGCGACGCCCGGCCGCGGCGATAGGGGCCGGCGCCCGACTGCGCTTCGCAGCAGACGCGCCGCAACGCGTTTGCGGCAGAATCCACTTCGCTGCACATCCTAGCCGAACGGAGCCGTCATGCCCGAGACCGTCAATCCCCAGATCACCGACGCGGCCGTGACCGCGTTCCCGACTCCCGTGAATTCGCAGATCACCGATGCGGTGACGCAGGCCAACGTCAAGGTCGTCGCCGAAGCGCCGGCGATCGCGATGGGTTCGATCTACCAGAGCCTCGCGCATTCGACCGGGATCCTGTTCGAGAACGCGGTTTCGCAGCAACAGCAGCAGAACGCGCTGGCGCAGGCCGCAGCGAACCAGGGCGTCATCCAGATCTATTCCGTCGACACGCAGTCCGACGCGGCCGGCACGGCACCGCTGATGCGCGCCGATGCGGCATCGCCGAACGCCCCGCACGAAGCGGCGCGCAAGGCCATGGCCGCCGTCAACAGCCAGATCACCGACGCGGTGAAGTTCTCCAACGAACAGACGCTGAAACACAGCGGCGACGTCGCCTATGGCGTGCGCGCCGCCTGCGACGCGCTGGCCTCATCGATCGAACGCATCAACCACGCGAACCAGCAGAACCTGCTGCAGACCGTGAAACTCGCCGCCCGCGCGGCCTGCCTCGCGGCGATGGTGCGCGAGCCCGAGAAGGCCGGCGCGTATCGCGACGTGCTGGAGGCGATCGACGCGTTGTAATGGGGACGGGAACGGGGAATCGTAGAGCGCGAAGCAAATCCATTCCCACCCGATTCGAAGCGGCAGCTCCTGCTGCTGCGATTCCCGATTCCCGGCACCTCATCCCGTGTTCTGCACTCCCGCCGCGATCCCGTTGACCGTGGCGGCGAGTGCGAGGAAGAGTTCGCCGTCCGGACGGTCCTGCGCGCGCCAGCGTGCGAGCAGGTCGACCTGCAGCAGGCTGATCGGATCGACGTAAGGGTTGCGCAGGCGGATCGACTGGCGCAGGCGGCGGTCGCCAGCGAGCAGATGGCCGGCCTGCTTGAGTTCGAGCACGGCGGCCAGGGTCAGGCCGAATTCGGCGACGATCGGCGTGTGGAATGCTGCGTGCAGCGGGCCGGCGAGCTGCGAATAACGCGCAAAAATATCCATGTCGCTTTTTGCGAGCATCATCTCGGCGTCGTCGATCAAGGTCGCGAAGAACGGCCAGTCGCGCGTCATCTCGCGCATCGCGTCGATGCCGTAGCGGCCGATCGCGTCGGCCAGCGCGGTGCCGATGCCGTACCAGCCGGTCAGACCGGCGCGGTTCTGCGACCACGCGAATACCCAGGGAATCGCGCGCAGGCTGGCGACGCCGCCGGCGCCGCCGCGCCGCGGCGGACGCGAGCCCATGCGCAGGCGCTCGATGACGTCGATCGGCGTGGCGGCGCGGAAGTAGTCGGGAAAGCGTTCGGCCTCGTGCACGAGCGCGCGATAGTGGCCGCGCGACACGTCGGCCATGTGCCCGACCATCTCGCGCCATTGCGCTTCGCGCGGCTCGGCCGGACGCGGGCGCAGGCTCGCGCGCAGCACCGCGCCGGTGGTCTGTTCGAGGTTGCGCAGCGCGAGCGCGCGGATGCCGTATTTGCGATGGATGACTTCGCCCTGCTCGGTCAGGCGCAGATAGCCGTCGACGGAGCCGCGCGGCGCGGCGATCACGGCGCGCTCGGTCTTGCCGCCGCCGCGGCTGATCGAGCCGCCGCGGCCATGGAAGAATGCGATGCGCACGCCGCTGCGCTGTGCCAGTTCGGTCAGCAGCACCTGCGTGCGCTGCAGCGCCCAGCGCGAGGCGAACAGGCCACCGTCCTTCGCGCTGTCGGAATAGCCGAGCATGACCATCTGGCGATTGCCGCGCGCGGCGAGATGCTCGCGATACAGCGGGTCGGCGACCAGGTGCTCGTGCAGGTCCTGCGCGGCGCGCAGGTCGGCGATGGTTTCGAACAACGGCGCGACGTCGAGCGGAACGCGTCCCTCGCCGTCGGCGCAGCCGGCGACGCGCGCCAGCGCGAGCACCGCGAGCACGTCGGCTGCGCTGCGGCTCATGCTGATGATGTACGGGCCGATCGCGTTGTCGCCGTAGCGCTGCCGCGCCTGCGCGACAGTGCGGAACACGGCCAGCGTGCCGGCCGCGGCGTCCGTTTCGGGTTCCGGCACGGTCGCCGACGCGATCGTCGCGGCCAGGCGTTCGCGCCGCTGCGCCGCATCGCGCTGCGGCCACTGCGCGTCGGCGAACAGCGCGGCGAGCGCGAGGTCGTGCGCGCCGGATTCCTGGCGCAGATCGAGCGTCGCGAGATGGAAGCCGAACGTGTCGACGCGCTGCAGCAGCTGGCGCAGCGCGAGCCAGCCCGCGTGCTCGCCGCGGTGCGCGCGCAGGCTCGTCGCGATCAAGGCGAGGTCGGCGCGGAATTCCGCGGCGTCGGCATAGCTTTCCTCGCGCTCGTTCGCGGTCGCCGCAAGCCGCGCGCTGATCAGGCTCAGCAAATGCCGATACGGCATGTCGGCGTAGCGCGC
>CAMLLF010000014.1 GCA_946480705.1 uncultured Lysobacteraceae bacterium
CCGCTTCCCGAGGATCCCGATGACCGCACCGTTTTCCACTACCGCCGGCGATACCGCCGGCCGCATCGGCATGACCCTGGCGTCGATCGCCTATGCGCCCGATCAGGCGACGATCCAGAGTCTGCTTGCCGATGCCTCGCTCCCGACCCAGGGCAACTGGGCGCTGGTCTGGTATGCGAGCGATGCGGGCAATCAGGCCTTCGTCGCGCAGGACAAGGTCAGCGGCCAGTTTGCGATCGCGATCCGAGGCTCGGTCACGAATCCCGAGACGCGCGCGTTCTGGATCGACTGGCTGTGCCAGGACCTCGGCGTGTTCCGCATGGCCAACTGGCCCTACGACGGCGCGCCGGCCGGCGCGCGCGTCGCGCAGGGTTCGCTGCACGGGCTCGGCAGCCTGCTGACGCTGAAGGATCCGACGCAGGGCGATCTCGTCAGCTTTTTCCGCCGCAACGCGGAGCGGCCGTATCTGACCGCGGTCGTCGGCCACAGCCTCGGCGGCGCGCTCGCGACGATGCTCGCGCCATATCTGCATCAGGAATTCTCGCCGGGACAGGACGTGCTCGATTTCTGGCCGGTCACCTTCGCCGGGCCGACCGCGGGCAACGCGATCTTCGCGGGCTGGCTGCTCGACCGGTTCGCGATGACGAACAGCCGCTACTACAACGTCGACGACATCGTGCCGCATGCGTTCCAGGCGCTGGACTGGATCCGCGCGTCGTTTCCGGGCGGCCCGCGGCTGCCGATCGAACTGATTCCGCCGCTCGACGCGATCCGCGACGTGCTCAAGTTCGAGAAGTCGGGCTACACGCAGCCCGGCGACGGCGTACCGCTGCAGGGCACGATCGATCTGAAGGACGACTGGTTCGTGCAGGCCGGCCTGCAGCACAGCGGACAGACCTACCTTGCGCTGCTCGGCGCGCCGCCCGTGAACAACGGCGGCTGACGCCGGCGGCGTGCGCGAACGGCGTGCTCAGCCGGCGCGCAGCGCCAGCACGAGCGCGCCGGCCAGCAGCAGCACTTCGAGCCCGGCGACGACGAGCATCGTCGTGCCGGGCACGCCATAGCGCAGCATGCCGCCGGCGCGGAACAGCACGAGTCCGGCGTAGAGGAACAGCGAGAACACGACGGCCGTGCGTTGCGCCGCGGCGCCCGCCGTCGCCGCCCAGCCGTAGAACGCGGCGAGGCCGAGTTCGAGCCCGGCGTAGACGGTCAGGAATTCGACGCGGCCCTGCGCATCGAGCGTGAGGCCGACGGCCGTCGCAATGCGTTCCGGGACGACGGCCGACGCGGCGCCGAGGAGGGCGTAGACCACGGCGTTGACGACGAGATAGGCAGTGATCATGGCGTCCTCGCGACCGGGCGGGCCGAACTTGCCACGGCCGGCGTGCCGGCCGCGTGGGGATCACGGCGCGGCGTTTGCCTGCCATGCGGCGATTTCCTCGCGCGCGCGGGTCAGATCGTCGCGGAACGCCGGCTGCCGGCGCAGTTCTGCGGCGATCGCCGTCGCCGCGAGGAAGCCCGCATCGATGTCGCTGGGATAGTGCACGCCATTGACGATGCGGCCCTGCGCGAAGCGGTCGCCGCGCGCGAAGATTTCGCGGCGCTTCTGCGGCAGCAGATCGGCGAGCACGATCGCATACAGCCGTGCGAGCGTGCCGTGGCCGCTCGGATAGGTCGCACCGTCGGGACGCAGCAGCGGTTCTACCGCGGTCGAAGCGACGAACGGCCGCGGGCGGTTCCAATGATCCTTGACCGGACCGACGACGGCGCCGATCGATGCGGTCAGCCGCTCGAACAGGCGTGCGGTCTGCGGCAGGGCCGCCGCATCGAAACCGGGGCCGACGGCGTCGGCGAAGCGAAATACGCTGGCTTGCGCATCGCCCTTGGCCAGTTCGATCTGCGCGGCGCTGCGCGCCTTCTGCGTCGCGAGCACCGCGGCGAGGTCGGCGCGTTCGGCGTCTGAGCCGGCCGCGGGCGGCGGCGGCAGCAAGGTCACGAGATCGAGCGCGTCGGCGAGCGGATAGGGTTCGGCCTTGCCGCGCGCCTGGACGCCGAGGCTCAGCGCGAGGCCGAGCAGCGCGATCGCGAAGCGGGCATAGACGGTGTACTGAAAGGTGTGGGGCATGGCAGGCGGGCAGCGGCGGCGGAGCGGCGAGTCTGCCACGACGCAGCGGCGCGCCGCGCCTGACGGCACGATATCGAATCAGGACAGAAATGGCACAGCACCGGCGGACGCTCCGGCTACACTGCGGCGCCGCAACCGCGGTGCCTGCGTACCGTCCATGACTTCCGATGCCGCATCGCTGACGCTGTCCGAATCGCAGGCGCGCCTGCTGCATCTGGCCGCGCAGGGCCTGCTGCTCGCGCCGCGTGCGAAGGCGACGCCCGCGCGTCTGCTGGCCGCCGTCGCGCGCATGCAGCTGCTGCAGATCGACACGATCCATGTCGTCGCGCGCAGTCCGTACCTGACGCTGTTCTCGCGGCTCGGCGCCTATCCCGCGGAATGGCTCGAAAAATCGCTGTCGCGCGGCGCGCTGTTCGAGACCTGGGCGCACGAAGCGTGTTTTGCGCCGATGGCCGATTTCGACCTGCACCGCGATTTTCGCCCGGCGCGCGCGGGGCACTGGGCGCTGCGCCACGCAGCGCGCGTGCGCGGCACGAACCGCGACGAAACCGACGCCTTGCTCGCGCACGTGACCGCGCGCGGCGCCGTGCGCTCGGCCGACTTCGAGCGTACCGACACTCAGCCCGGCGGCGGCTGGTGGGGCTGGAAATCCGAGAAACGCTGGCTCGAAGCGCTGTTCGGCACGGGCGAGCTCATGGTCGCGCGGCGCGAGAATTTCCAGCGCGTCTACGACCTCAGCGAACGCGTGCTGCAGGCGGCTCAGCGCCATCGCGTCGAACGTGAAACGCAGCCGCCCGAGGCGGTCAAGCGCGAGTGGATCGCGCGCTCGGTCAAGGCGCTCGGCGTCACGCCGGCCCGCTGGATCGCCGACTATTTCCGGCTCGGACGGCAGGTCGCCGCCGAGGAACTCGCACCGCTGCTCGACAGCGGCCAGATCGTCGCCGTGCGCGTCACCGGCTGGGACAAACCCGCCTACGTGCATGCGGACCATCTGGCGCTCGCGCGCCGCGCCGCGGCCGGCGGCCTGCGCGCGACGCATTCGACGCTGCTGTCGCCGTTCGATCCGGTGGTCTGGGATCGCGCGCGCGCCGCCGCGCTGTTCGGCTTCGACTATCGCCTCGAGTGCTACACGCCCGAGCCCAGGCGCCGCTACGGCTATTTCGTGCTGCCGCTGCTGCGCCGCGGCCGACTCGTCGGCCGCCTCGACGCGAAGGCGCATCGGCGCGAGGGGCGTTTCGAGGTCAAGGCACTGTATCTCGAGGACGGCGTCGTGCCCGACGACGCGCTGGCCGGCGACCTCGCGCTCGCACTGCGCCAATGCGCCGACTGGCACGAGACGCCGCACGTGACGCTGGGCCGCTGCGAGCCGCGCGCGTTCGCCGCACCGCTGCGCCGCGCGCTACGCGTCCTCGACGAGCAGGCGTAGATCGGCGACGAACTGCCGGTACGCGGCTTCGCGTTCGTCGGCATCGCGCAGGCGCAGCAGGAAGGCCGGGTGCACCGTCGCGAACGCACGCGCGCCGCTGTCGAGCTCGCGCCAGACGCCGCGCTCGCGCAGCAGCCGGAAGCCGCGCCCGAACAGCGCCTGCGCCGCCATCGCGCCCAGACAGACGATGCGCGCGGGCCGCACGCGTGCGAGTTCCGCATCGAGCCAGAAGCGGCAGGCGGCCTGTTCCGCCGCGCTGGCGCGCGCATGCAGACGGCGCTTGCCGCGCAGCCGGTATTTGAAATGCTTCACCGCGTTGGTCAGATAGAGCGTGTCGCGATCGATGCCGGCCTCGGCCAGCGCGCGGTCGAGCAACTGGCCGGCGGGCCCGACGAACGGCCGGCCGGCGAGGTCTTCGCGATCGCCGGGCTGCTCGCCGATCAGGAAATCGCGCGCCCGCTCGGGGCCTTCGCCGAACACGGTCTGCGTCGCGGGCTCCCAGAGCGGACAGGCGCGGCAGCGTTTCGCCGCGGCGCGCAGGCGCGCCAGGCTCGAACGGGCCGAAATGGCAGGACGCGCCGGCGTCGTCGCGTCTTCATCCTTGCCGCGCCACGCCATAGCGATTCCTCCGGCTCGCCTGCGATCCCACGTCAGGACTGCAGCGATACGGAATTTGTACATCTTGTGGCAAGCGCGGCCGCGCCGCGCATTCGCGCGCGATTCATGATGTCGCAAAAGCGCGAAACGCCGAGGTTCGCTAGAACAGGTCGAAACGCAGCCCGTCGCGCTCGTTGTCCCAGAATCGTGGACACGATCCACCAGCGCGCACCGTCGTGGAAGAGCTGGATCGAATTCGCGCCGCGCTTGAGCAGCGCGCCGCCGTCGGGCTCGGTGCGCGCCTCGTACCGGCTCCAGACATGCGCGCCCTGGCCGAAGCGCTCGATGCGCTGCGCGGTCTCGACTTCGAAGAATGCGTTCTGCGCGAAGAACGGCGCGACGTTCGCGATGTAATCCTCGACGCCGAAGCTTTCCGCGCGCGGCTTGCCGTCGGCGTCGATGACCGTGCGCAGGCTGCGCGCCTCGGGGCGGTGCAGCGCGCGGAACCGGTCCCAGTCGCGCGGTTCGCCGGCCGCGCCGGAGATGCAGGCGTATACGGCGCGTATCAACGTGTCGATGCGCTGCGCATCGGGCGGGATCGGTTCGTCGCGCATCGGGATGCCCCGGTGATGAGTCCTGGCAGACTCGTGCGTTGTCTCGCCGCGTTCCAGTGCCGGAAGTCGCCGGCGTTGTGCCGCGACGGCGTCTGCGCGACGATGCGGCGGCCTTTTGACCGCCGGAGAAATCGCATGGACCGTGTCTGCCGAGGTTGGCTGTTGATCGCGTCGCTGCTGGTCGGCACGTGGGTCGCGGTGCCGACGCTCGCGTCCGACGGCGGGCTCGTGCGCAAGCAGCGCTTCGCCGGCACCGCGCACGTCGGCGACGCGCAGCTGTCGCCGGTGCAGTTCGAATTCCTGTGTCATCCGGCGCCCGAAGGGGCGCTCGGCATCGACGTGGTGCTGACCAAGGGCGACGAGGCCGGCGGCTTCCCGCTCGATCGGTTCGAAGGCCCCGACGGCGTCGGCGGCACCGGCGACCTGGCCGAGTGGAGCATCGACACGCGCGGCGACGGCGTGCGCGTGCGCGGCGCGATCCACGGCTGGTACGGCGTCGACGGCGACGGCTTCGTGTTCGGCCGCTCGCAGATCAACCGCAAACCCGACGCGTTCGGCGCGCTGGTCCGGGCCGCGACGATGCCCGAAGCGAAGCGCCTGCGCCTGTCCGTCGCCTCGCCCGACGGCGGCGCTCCGCTGCAGTTGGAGCTGCCGCTGGATGGAAAGCAGGCCGCGATCGGCGAGACCGTCGCCGCCTGCATCAAGCGATAACCGCCGACCGGCTCACGGACGCACGCGCCGGTAATTCCAGCGCTCGACACGCTCCCTGCCGTCGATGAGCCCTTCGATGCGCGCGGCGAGCGTGTCCGGCGCACGGTATTCGTAGACGATGCGCTGCGGAAAATCGTGCTGCGCATTCTCGAACGTGATCGTCTGCGCATCCACCTGGACGGCACGGAACTCCGTCGCGGGACCGCCGCGCGGCTGCGCGACGTAGACAAGCGCGTCGCCGCGCTGCTCGATACGGACGAACTCGAAGAACGGCTTCTTGCCGCCGTGCGTTCGGCTCATGCCGGTCATGAGCCCCTGCGCCGGCGCGAGCCAGACTTCGTCGGTCACACGGCCCCCGTCCTCCACGCGCCAGTGTCCGGCGAGCCACGCGGGCGGTTCGATCGCGCGGGCCGCGAGGCTCGTCAGCGACACCAGGACTGCACAGGCAATGAGGCGCATGAGGTTGCTCCGCGATGGAAGCGCGAGCGTAGCAAAGCGCCGCCGCGAACGGCCGGGACGCGCACCGGACGCGGGGCCGATGCGACACCGGACTTCCGGCTTTTGACGGTTGCCGAAGCTGCGCGTAGGCTCGCGCGCCGTGCGTATCTCATTCGTGCTCGAACCTGAAGACATTGCGCGTTTTCATGCGGCCCTGGCCCGGGCGGAGCGCCTGGCCGACTGCATGGACGAATGCGAAATCGTGGAAACGGCGAAAGACGCGCTGAACACGCTGCCGCTCGCGAGCGCGCCGCGCTATGTGCGCCAGCGCCTCGTCTGCGTGCAGCAGATGATCCTCATGCTCGAAGACGAAGCCTGGTGCCTGCCCGGCGGCGAACGCCGCGAAGTGCTGCGCACGCTGATCTATTTCGCCGATCCCGAGGACCTGATCCCCGACGAGGTCGCCGTGATCGGCCTGCTCGACGACGCGATCATGCTGGAACTGCTGCTGCGCCGCCTGCGCCACGTCATCGACGCCTATGTGGATTTCTGCAGTTATCGACGCGAACTCCAGGCCGGCGCGGACCTCGACCGCACGCGCCTGGGCGCGCTGCTCGCGCGCCGCCGCGACGCGCTGCGCGAACGCATGCGACGTCGGATCGCGCGCGTGGAGGCGGTGCGCGGCCTGTCGGCGCCGCACTGACACGCGGCGGGCTTCCCCGCAGCGCAAGGTGACGCGCGGAGCCGCGGCGGCTACCATGCGCGCCTTTTCAGTCGCAGGTAGCGCCATGAACGCGGAGAAGAACAAGGTCGTCAGCTTCCATTACACGGTGACGGGAGAGGACGGCGAGGTCGTCGACAGCTCGCGCGAGCGCGGCGAACCGCTCTCGGTGCTGCTCGGCCACGGCAACATCATCCCAGGCCTCGAAAAAGCACTCGACGGCCGCGCGCAGGGCGACATGTTCACGATCGCGATCGAACCCGAGGACGCCTACGGCTCGCGCAATCCCGACGCCAGGCAGCGTGTGCCGAAGAAGTATTTCCAGGGTGCGCAGAAGCTCAAGGCCGGCGACGTCACGGTGCTGAGCCTCAAGGAAGGCGGCCACCGCGTCGTCACCGTCGTCAAGGTCGGCATGACCGCGATCGACGTCGATCTCAATCATCCGCTGTCCGGCCAGAAGCTCACGTTCGACGTCGAAGTCACCGGCGTGCGCGAACCCGAGGCGGTCGAACTGCAGCACGGTCACGCGCACGGGGCGGGCGGGCACGCACACTGAACGCAGAAAATGGAGGGCAGGAGTGAGAAACGAGCGGGGTATCCGCGCACTTGCTCTTTTCTCGCTCCCGACGCTTTCCTCGCTTCACCGGATCAGCCGCTTCGCCCCGACGAAATGCTGCCGCCAGTAGTCGCCGTCGAGCGCATCCAGGCGCACCGTGCCGCCGCGGCTCGGCGCGTGGACGAAGCGGCCTTCGCCGACGTAGATGCCGATGTGGCTGATGCTGCCGCCGTCGCGGAAGAACACGAGGTCGCCGGGTACGAGGCGGCCGCGTGCGATCGCGGGAGCGTCGAGGCGGTCGATGTCGGCGGCGCTGCGCGGCAGTCGCGCGCCGGCGACGTCGTGGAAGATGTAGCCGATCAGACCGCTGCAGTCGAAGCCGCCTTCCGGCGTGTTGCCGCCGTAGCGATACGGTGTGCCGACGAGGCTGATCGCGCGGAACAGGATGTCGTTGGGGCTCGCGTCGATGTGCGGCGCGGCGATCGTCGCGCGCGTCGGCGTGCGGGCGCCGCAGCCGGCGAGCAGTGCGATGACCGACAGCACGGCAAGCACGCGCAACGCCGCCGCCGTCACGGTGTCGCCTCGGGCCGCAGCCGCGTCAGGCCGGTCTCGCTCAGGCGCGGCCACGGAAACAGCGGGCCCGGATCGCGCTTGCGCCGCACGCGCAACGCGGCGTCGTCGCTCGCCGGCACCTCGGCCGTATCGAGGTCTTCGTGGCCGGCGATGTAGCGCAGATTCGCGTGGTTCGCGCGCAGTTGCTGCAGCAGCGCGAGCAGGCGGTCGATCTGCGCTTCGGTGTACGGCTGGTCCATGACCTGACGACGCGAATCGAGCCAGTCGGGCCAGCGGCCGCGGTTCGTCAGCTCGATGCCGATCGCGCGTTCGTTGTAGCCGCGCGTGTGATGCGCGACGCGCTCGTCGGCGACGTAGCGGAACACGCTGCCGTCGTCGTCGATGTAGTAGTGGCCGCTGTTGCCGGTGCCGGACGGGTAGATCGACGCCTCGCCGTAGCGTCGCGCGGTCGCGAGGTCGGGCAGCTCGGTGCAGTGGATCACGACGAGGTCGATGTCGGCGCTGCGCCGCAGCGCCAGGCGCTCGACGTAGGGCAGCGGCTGGTCGTGCACGGCGAGGTCGGCAGGCATGGCGCGCAGTCTGGCATGCGCTGCGCCGGCTGCCAACGCGGCGCGTGCTAGCATTCGCGCCCGGTCGCCGAGGGGAACGTCGAATAGCGTCGACAGTCCCGCGGCGCAGCCCTGCGCCGCTCGCGATCGGGCGCGTAGCGCCTGAACAGCGGAGCCGAGTCCGGACCTGCGCCGGATTCGGCGACTTCAAAAATGCGCCGGAACGGCGATTTTTAGAGAATCCCCGATACTCGTACGCGAGGTACTCCGATGAAAGGTCACGTCATCCTGTCGCACGGTTCCGACAGCGGTCCCGAAGGCACGAAGGTGAAGGCCCTGGCGGCGGTGGCGACGTCCTGCGGCTGGCGCGCGAGCCGTGGCGACTATCGCGACCTCGACGCGCGCGGCATGCTGGCCTGCATCGAACCGCGCATCGCGCGCGTGCGCCACAAGATGCGCCCGGGCGAGCGCACGCTGCTCGTCGGTTCGAGCATGGGCGCGTTCACCTCGGCGCTGGCGTCGCTCGAAATGGATATCGCCGGGCTGTTCCTGATCGCGCTGCCGCTGGAGATTCCCGGCTATGACAAACCGTTCGACGCGCGCCGCGTGCCGACGACCGTCGTGCACGGCTGGAACGACGAAATCTGTCCGGCGTCGGAAGTCGTTACGTTCGCGCGCCAGCGCCGCGCGACGCTGCTGATGGTGCCCGACACGCACCGCCTCGCCGATCACGTCGAAGTGATTGCCGAGCAGTTCCGTCTGTTCCTCGCCGCGATCGAAGCCGAACCGGATCTCGCCGCGCTCGGCGACCTCGACGTCGAAGAATGAGCGCAGTGCTGAAGCTGTTCGCGACCTGCCCGAAAGGGCTCGAATACCTGCTGCGCGACGAACTCGCCGCGCTCGGCGCCACGGAGGCACGCGAAGCGCTGGCCGGCGTGCACTTCGCCGGATCGCTCGAGGTCGCGTACCGCGCCTGTCTCTGGTCGCGGCTCGCGAGCCGCATCCTGCTGCCGCTCGCCGAATTCGACGCGCCCGACGGCGAGGCGCTCTACGACGGCGTCGCCGGCGTGGACTTCGCGACGCATCTCGCGCCGGACGGCCGCTTCGCGATCGACGCGGTCGGCGCGACGCGCGGCATCAGTCACAGCCATTACGCCGTGCAGCGCGTCAAGGATGCGCTCGTCGATCAGTTCCGCCAGCGTTCCGGCACGCGGCCCGACGTCGACACCGAACGTCCCGATATTCGACTGAACCTGCTGCTGCGGCGCGAGCGCGGCACCTTGTCGCTCGATCTGTCCGGCGCGCCGCTGCATCAGCGCGGCTGGCGCCGCGGCCACGGCCAGGCCTCGCTGAAGGAAAACCTCGCGGCCGCACTGCTGCTGCGCGCGCAGTGGCCGGCCGTGCATGAAGCCGGCGGCGCGCTCGTCGATCCGCTGTGCGGTTCGGGCTCGCTCGTGATCGAAGCCGCGTGGATGGCGGCCGACGTCGCGCCGGGCTGGAAGCGCGACTACTACGGCGTGAACGGATGGCTCGGTCACGACGCGGCGCTGTGGCAGCGGCTGCGCGACGAAGTGAACGCGCGTGCCCAGCAGGGCCTGTCGACGCTGGCGGCGAAGTTCTTCGGTTTCGACGACGACCCGCGCGCGCTCGAAGACGCGCGCCACAACGCGCAGGATGCCGGCGTCGCCGGATTCGTGCATCTGGCGCGGCGTCCGCTCGCGCAGCTGCAGCGACCGCAGGGCTGCGATGCGCCGGGGCTCGTCATCACGAATCCTCCCTACGGCCAGCGCATCGGCGACCGCGACGCGCTGCAGCCGCTGTATCGGCAGCTCGGCGACAAACTGACCGCCGAATTCGCGGGCTGGCGCGCGAGCGTCATCACGTCCGACGCCGATCTCGGACGCGCGATCGGACTGCGCGCGGTCAAGCGCTATGCGCTCTACAACGGCGCGCTCGAATGCCAGCTGCTGAACTTCGAGCCCGGCGCGCAGGAAGCGGAAGCGCCGCGCGAACCCAAGCCGCTGTCGGCCGGCGCGCAGATGCTGAAGAACCGGATCGAGAAGAACCGCCGCCACCTGCGCAAGCGCGTCGAGCGCGAGGGCGTGGAGTGCTACCGCCTCTACGATGCGGACCTGCCCGAATACGCCGCGGCGATCGACGTCTACGGCGATCATCTGCACATCCAGGAATATCAGGCGCCGCCGTCGATCGACGAGGAAACCGCGCGGCAGCGCTGGCGCGAGATCGTACGCGTCGCCGGTGAAACACTGGTCGTGCCGCGCGAGCGCATCGCGACCAAACAGCGCTATCGCGGCAAGGGCGGCGAGAAGTACGGCCGCATGGCGCAGCGCGGCGAACTGCTGACCGTGCAGGAAGGCGGCCTGCAGTTCCTCGTGAATCTCTGGGACTACCTCGACACGGGCCTGTTCCTCGATCACCGCCCGCTGCGCGCACGCGTGCGCGAACTCGCGCGCGGCGCGCGGTTCCTGAATCTGTTCTGCTATACCGGTGCCGTCAGCGTCTATGCCGCGGCCGGCGGCGCGGCGAGCACGACCAGCGTGGATCTGTCGACGACCTACCTCGAATGGGCTTCGCGCAATCTCGCGCTGAACGGTTTCACCGGTTCGCGGCACCGGCTCGTGCAGGCCGACGCGATGGCGTTTCTCGAACACGACGATGCGCAGTACGACCTCATCTACGTCGATCCGCCGACCTTTTCCAATTCCAAGCGCGCCGATGATTTCGACGTGCAGCGCGATCACGCGCGGCTGCTGACGCATTGCGCCGCGCATCTGGCGCCCGGCGGGCTGATTCTGTTCTCCAACAATTTCCGCCGCTTCCAGCTCGATTCGGAAGCGCTGCGCGAACTGGCGATCCGCGAGATCAGCGCCGCGACGATACCGTTCGACTTCGAGCGCAATCCGCGCATTCACCGCGCCTGGGAACTCCGGCGCGCATAGCGCGAGAGATGTGGCGAACTCGGCCGTTTTTACGTCTGGACGTCAAGAATTCGTTAATTCTGGATTGACAAATATGGCCGCTTTCCGATAAGCGCGGATTCAGCCGCTGCGCCCCAGCATGCGAGCCGCAATCCCGCAGGGTCATCGCCATGAATGCCAAAACCTCGACTTCGTTTCGCCGCATCGTTCTCGTCCTCGTAGCGCTTGCCGCGCTCGCCTTCGGTTCCGCGGCCTCGGCGCGTGATCGCGTCAGCAGCAGCATCGGCGGCCCGGGTTACGGCGTCAGCTACTCCAACTGGGGCGGCGGCCATTGGGGCGGTTACTACTCGAACCATCGTCCGCATTACGGCTACGGCTATTACAGCGGCTATCGCGGTCCGTATCGCGCCGGCTACAGCTACTACTCGCCGTATCCGTCCTATCGGACGGTCCGTCACTATCACAGCCGCCCGGTCGTCGTGCGCCGCGTCGAACGCTACTATGACGTCGATTACGACGACGGCTACTACCGCCGTTCCAACAGCCGCTACTACGATCGCGACGACCGCTATTACGACCGCGACCGCTACTACGACTGACGCGTGACGTTTCTGTCCGGCAGTTTCCGCCCGGCGTCGACCGGGCCCTGCCGGCAACCGGCCCCGCCATCTTTCCCCTGAGGTGGCGGGGCTTTCTCGTTTCTGAAGATCGGCTTTCGCGGCGGGACGTAAAGCCGTCGCGCGTGCGCCGGGCGTCGTGGTACAAAGGGCGCCGTTTTCGACGGTCACATCAATGCAACATCGCGCACGCGGCGGCAACGGGCCTTCGCCAACCCTGACTTTTTTTCGCCAGTGGCTGAAGAATCCACTGTCCGTCGCCGCGCTGTCGCCGTCGGGCAAGCAGCTCGCGCGACTCATGGTGCGCGAGCTGCCCGAGCGGCCGCGCCGCGTCGTCGAACTCGGCGGCGGCACCGGCGTGTTCACGCAGGCGATGCTCGACAACGGCATCGCGCCGGCGCATCTGCTCGTCGTCGAACTCAATGAAGAACTGCACAAGTTCCTGCAGAACCGCTTTCCCGACGTCAACGTGGTCTGCGGCGACGCGCGCGAGCTTCCGGCGATGGTCGAAAGCGCCGGCTTCGATCGCGACAGCGGCGTCGATGCGGTCGTCAGCGGTCTCGGTCTGCTGTCCATGCCGCGCACGCTGCAGCGCGACATCCTGCGCGCCGCGTTCGCCGTGCTCGCGCCGGAAGGGCGCATGGTGCAGTTCACCTATGGCCCGGTCAGCCCGGTGCCGCGCGAAACGCTGGACGAACTCGGTCTGACGGTGCGCCGCGGCGGCTTCGCCTGGTGGAACATGCCGCCGGCGTCGGTCTTCATCTACCAGCGTGCGCGTTCGCGCCCGATCACGCCGGTCCGCGCAGGCGATCGCAACGGGGCTTGAGCGCCGGGGAACGCGGCGGGGTTTGCTAACATACCCGCCCTTTTTGCCGTCGATGTGCCCGCGATGACCGTTCGTACCCGATTTGCTCCGAGTCCCACCGGCTACCTTCATATCGGCGGCGCCCGCACGGCGTTGTACTGCTGGCTCGAAGCGCGCCATCGCGGCGGCGAATTCATCCTGCGCATCGAGGACACCGATCGCGAGCGCTCCACCGAAGCGGCGGTGCAGGCGATCCTCGACGGCATGCACTGGCTCGACCTGCATCACGACGAAGGCCCGTACTACCAGACGCTGCGCATGGAGCGCTACCGCCAGGTTGCCGAGGAACTCGTGCGCGCGGGCAAGGCGTACTATGCCTACGAAACCAAGGACGAACTCGAGGCGATGCGCAACGCGCAGATCGCCGCGAACGTGAAGCCGCGCTACAACGGCGCGTATCGCGACCGCAACGAGCCGCTGCGCGAGGATCCGAACCGCGTGATCCGCTTCAGGAATCCGTCCGGCGGTTCGGTCGTGTTCCACGACAAGGTCAAGGGCCGCATCGAATGGAGCAACGAGGAACTCGACGACCTCGTGATCTTCCGCTCCGACGGCTTTCCGACCTACAACTTCGCCGTCGTCGTCGACGACATCGACATGAAGATCACCGACGTGATCCGCGGCGACGACCACGTCAACAACACGCCGCGCCAGATCAACATCTACAGCGCGCTCAACGTCGCGCCGCCGACGTTCGCGCATCTGCCGATGATCCTCGGCGCGGACGGCCAGAAGCTGTCCAAGCGCCACGGCGCGGTCAGCGTCATGCAGTACCGCGACGACGGCTTCCTGCCGCACGCACTGCTGAACTATCTCGTGCGGCTGGGCTGGTCGCACGGCGACCAGGAAATTTTCTCGCGCGACCAGATGGTCGCGCTGTTCGACGTCGCCGACGTCAATCATTCCGCCGCGCGCTTCGATGTCGAGAAGCTGTCCTGGCTGAACCAGCAATACCTCAAGAGTGACGATCCGGAAAGCCTCGTGCCGCATTTCCAGTGGCATCTGGATGCCTGCGGCTATGACCTGTCGGCGGGACCGGCGCCGGCCGACGTCATCGTCGCGCTGCGCGAGCGCTGCCGCACGCTGAAGGAACTCGCCGAGAAGGCGGCGACCTGGTACGGCCCGATTTCGGCCTGGGACGACACGGCCGTCGCCAAGCACCTGACCACGCCGACCGCGGTGCCGGCACTGAAGGCCGCACACGCGGCGCTCGCAACGGTGGCGGAGTGGAAAGTAGAACAGATCCACGCCGCGATCGAAGCCGCTGCCGCGGCGATCGGCGAGGGCATGGGCAAGGTCGCGCAGCCGCTGCGCGTCGCGATGACCGGAACGCAGGTCTCGCCGGCGATCGATCAGACCGTCTATCTCGCAGGCCAGGCCCGTGCGCTGACGCGCATCGAGGATGCGCTCAAGCGTGCCGGCGCCTGAGTGTCTTTGTAGCCGACGGCGCGAAATCCACCCGTGGACGCCTGGATCGAACGACTCATGCAGGGCATCGATCCGGACGCGCCGGACGCTTCGCTGCAACTGTTCCTGCGCATCATGGGGATGGTCGACTGGATGCTGCTGTTCTGGCTGACGCTGGCCTGCATGGCCGTCGGCGGTCTGATCGGCTGGTGGCGCGGCGCGTTCTGGCGCGACGTTGCGCTGGCCGCGGCGCTCGGGCCGCTGGGCTGGATCGTGTCGCTGCTGCTGCCGCCGCCGCGACGCGCGTGTCGAGCCTGCGGCCGGCCGAATCCGTTGAGCGTTGCGAAGTGCCGTTATTGCGGCGCGTCGATGGCGAAGGTTTCAGCCGGACGGAACACGCACGAGCCGAAGTAGTGGCGTCGTGCGTGAATGCAATCCCTGACCTGTAGCGGTTGACGCTGAAGGCCGCAAAGCCGATCGTGGCTCCCACATTGCGCAGGAGAACACACATGAGTACACCGTCCGACTCCCCCGACATGCTGCCTCCGAACGATCTGCCGCCGCCGCCGCCGAGCGCACCGCCGCCGGGCGTCGGTCCGACTCAGGAAGAGCGCCAGTGGGCCATGTTCGCGCATCTGTCGTCGCTGCTCGGCGCACTGGTCACCGGCGGTTTCGGCGTCTTCATCGGGCCGCTCGTGATCTGGCTGATCAAGAAGGAAACGATGCCGTTCGTCGACGACCAGGGCAAGGAAGCACTGAACTTCAACATCACGCTCGCGATACTCGGCGTCGCACTGCTGATCCTGACGGTCATCACGTTCGGCATCGGCGCGCTGCTGACGTTGCCGGTTGCGCTGGCCGCCGCGGTTGCCTGGCTCGTGCTGACCGTGATTGCGTCGATCAAGGCGAGCGAAGGCGTCAACTATCGCTATCCGCTGTCGCTGCGGCTCATCAAGTGAGGCATCGGCGGCGCGTCGTCGCGACGCGCCGCCGCCGGTCAGGAGCGCCGGTCGGCGATGAAGCGCGCGATCTCGACGAGTTCGGTCGCGCGCGCTCCGAGCAGGCCGACCGCGGCGATCGCGTCGCCGGTCAGCTCGGCGAGCAGGCGGCGCGATTCGGCGACGCCGTGGATCGCAGGGTAGGTCGGCTTGTCGTTCGCGGCGTCCTTGCCGGCGGTCTTGCCGATGACGCCGCTGTCGCCTTCGATGTCGAGTATGTCGTCGCGAATCTGGAACGCGAGGCCGATGTCGCGGCCGTAGCGCTCGAGCGCGGCGAGTTCGCCTTCGTCGCGGCAGCCGGCCGCGAGCGCACCGAGGCGGATCGAGGCGCGGATCAGGGCGCCGGTCTTGTGCGCATGCATGCGTTCGAGTTCGGCCGCATCGAGACGCTTGCCGACCGCGGCGAGATCGAGCGCCTGGCCGCCGGCCATACCGTGCGAGCCGCAGGCTGCGCCGAGCACGCGCAGCATTTCGACACGCACCGCCGCATCGACGCGCAGCGCCGGATCGGCGGCGAGCCGTTCGAACGCGAGCGCCTGCAGCGCATCGCCGGCGAGTATCGCCATGGCTTCGCCGAATGCGATGTGGCAGGTCGGGCGGCCGCGGCGCAGGTCGTCGTCGTCCATGGCCGGCAGGTCGTCGTGGACCAGTGAATAGGCGTGGATGATTTCAACGGCTGCCGCGGCGGCATCGAGTTCGGACAGTGCCGCGCCGAACGCGCGGCCGGTCGCGTAGACCAGCAGCGGACGCAGCCGCTTGCCGCCGCCGAGCACCGCATAGCGCATGGCGCGGTGCAGTTCTATCGGGGCTTGCGTGTCGGCCGGAAGGAACCGCGCGAGTTCGGTCTCGGCGCGATCGGAATAGGCCAGCAGGACGGCCGACAGGGTCGTCACCGGGGCCGGCGCGGCCGGAGCGGTCATCAGGGCATGTCGGGTTGGAACGGCGCGGCGCTGTCCGGGTCGGTCGGATCGAGCAGCAGGCGTACGCGCAGCTCGGCCTGTTCCAGCGCGCTCTGGCAGTTGCGGTAGAGCGCGACGCCGCGTTCGAACGAGGCGAGCGAATCGTCGAGACTGAGATCGCCGTGCTCCATGCGGGCGACGAGCTGTTCGAGCTCGTCGAGCGACTTCTCGAAGTCGACGATCTGGTTCGGCGTTTGGACGGCGGCGTTGGACATGGCGCGAAAGCTAGCGTTTCGTTCTGGCGCGGTCAATTGAGAAATGCGCGATGTCGCGGGCCGCGCACGTTTTCGCTCAGTCGCGCGGCGGAACCGGCACTGCGGGACGGAATTGCAGCGTACCGCCGAACAATGCTTCGGCCCGGGCCGTCTGCCAGAGATCGGCGACGGCCAGCAGTTCGCCGCCGCCGTAGACGATCGGCAGGCGACCGCGCAGCCACGGCGGTATGCCGGCCTGCTGCAGCAGGTCGCGAAGTTCTCGCGAGTGCGCATGCCCGACGGGC
>CAMLLF010000015.1 GCA_946480705.1 uncultured Lysobacteraceae bacterium
CGCCTCGCGCATCGTCGCGCGGCACGCGCAGCGCATCGAAGGCGCGGCCGACGACGAGCCGTGCCACAGCCTGTTCCCCGACGCGCGCGTGTTCGTCGACGCCGATTTCGACGGCCTGGGACTCACCGGCGCGCGCATCGCGACGCTGCGCGCGCTCGCGCAGGCGGTCGTCGCGGGCGAAGTCGATTTCGATCCGGCGCAGGGCACCGCGCGTTTCGTCGCGCGCTGCACCGCGGTGCGCGGCATCGGCGACTGGACCGCGCACTACATGGCGATGCGCGCGCTGCGCGACCCGGATGCGTTCCCGGCCGGCGACATCGTGCTGCGCAAGGTGCTGCAGCCGGGCACGACGCTGAGCGCGAAGGAGCTGGAACGGGCGAGCCAGCCCTGGCGTCCGTTCCGTGCGTATGCGGTACTGCTGCTGTGGCGCGCGGCCTGAGCGTCCGACAGAGAGAGAGAGGCGATGCGCGACGACGAACTGGTCTACGACATTGCGCAGACGCCGATCGGCCCGCTGCTGCTCGTCGCGAGCACGCGCGGCGTGCGGCGCATCGAGTTTCCGCGCAACGGCCGCGTGGTCATGCCCGACGTCGGCCTGTGCCGCGACGAAGCGCGTCTCGCCGACGCGGTTGCGCAACTGCACGCGTATTTCGCCGGCGAACGTCTCGACTTCGATTTCGCGCGCGACGCGGTCGGCACGCCGTTCCAGCACGACGTCTGGAACGCGCTCCGCGAGATTCCGCTCGGCGAGACCGTCAGCTACGGCGAACTCGCGCGACGCCTCGGCCGGCCGAACGCAAGCCGCGCGGTCGGTGCGGCCAACGGCGCGAACCCGCTGCCGATCGTCGTGCCCTGCCATCGCGTGATCGGCAGCAACGGCAACCTGACCGGCTTCGGCGGCGGCCTGCCGACGAAACGCTGGCTGCTCGACCACGAACGCCGCCACGCACCAAGGCCAGCGTTCGCGTTGGTTCCGTAGGGCGCAATAACCGAAGGGCATTGCGCCATTCGCGCGAAGCCGTCCGGTTTTCGCGCAGCCGTTTGCGCCTTTGCATCGCAGTGAGGCGACGAGGCCAGACCGGACACGGCGCAATGCGCTGTGCGAATGCCGGCGCAATGCGCTGCGCGAGTGCCGGCGCAATGCGCTGCGCTTATTGCGCCCTACGTTCGCTGCGTGATCTGCCGCCTCGCTCGGACCCGATCGATGACATCGCGTGCACAAGTCTGTGGATGAAACGCTGCAGGCGTTGCAGCGCCTCGCTCGCGCCCGGTGTGCGCCGGTCCTCGCCAGAGGCCGGTTTTGCGCGTCGGAGCGGCCGGCTGTGGATAAGGATCGCGTCGCAGCCGCTGCGATCGCGTTCGCGTATCCACAGCGGCTGTGGAAACCCCCCGTAACAAGCCTGTGGATGGATTGCTGCAGGCCTTGATACGCCTCGCTCTCGCACGCTTTGCGCAAGAATTCGCCAGCAGTCTCGGCGCTATCCACAGGGCCTGTGGACAAGCGTGGGAACAAGTCTGTGTACAAGCGCCGCAGCGCGAGTGTCTGCGCGGGCTGTGCCCGCTTTGCGCAGAATTTGCTCAATCCGCCGCGCGGCGTGCTGAAAATTATATATAGAAACTAATGTACATGTGCGGTCCGAGTTGTCCACAGCCGCTGTGGACAACTGTGCGCACAAGCTTGTGGATGAAACGCTGCGAGCCGCATGGCGGCTCGTCTTCGCCCGGATTGCGCGAATCCGCGTCAGCAGCCGGCGAGCTTGTCGGCGAGCGCGCGCGCCTCGTTGGCGAGACCGGGGCGTTCGTCGCGCGATGCGCCGCGCTGGCGCGACAGGTTCTCGTCGAGCTGGCTGCGCAGCGCGCGGCAGGCCTCGGCCGGCACGAGCTGTTCGCAGCGGTCGCGCACTTCGACATAGGCTGCGGCGATCGCATTCGCGCCGCTGCCGTCGGCAACCGGCGGCCGGTTGAGTTCCGGTGCGGAAACCGTGGCGTTGTCGCCGAGCGGACTGCCGGGCAGGCCGACGACGCCGGCCGGTACGCGATAGGGCCGCGTCTCCCCGGTTTCGCTGAAATAGACCTTGTCGTTGTCGGCGCGCACGCAGCGGAACAGCACGGGCGGCGGCGGTCGCGGCGGCGGCGGTGCCGGCATCGCCGGCGGCTCGGGCCGCGCCGGCGCAGCGGCGACGGGTTCATCGGCGGGAACGGTGGTGCCGTCCTCGGCGACGATCTCCTCCGGCGGTGGCGGCGGCGCGCGGTCGTACTCGAACGAGCGGCTCTGCTGGTCGCTGCGGCAGGGTTTGTCCTGGAACGACACCGTCCCGTTGGCGTCGGTGCAGCGATAGCCGGTGTTCGTCGCGGCGGCGGCAGGACCCGCGCTGGCGGCACCGGCGGCGGCGATCAGGAGCAGGCGGAGGAGGGTAGTCATGGACTGCCGATTCTACGCCGCCGCCTCGCTTGCGGGACGAGGCGCATGCCGCAATGCTTCGCGCTTTGCCGCCGCGGATCCTGTTCATGCCCGACTTCGTCGATTTCTTCAGCGATACCAAGACGCGGCCGACCGCCGCGATGCGTGCAGTCATGGCCGGGGCGGAAGTCGGCGACGAGCGCGCCGACGAGGATCCGAGCGTGAACCGCCTCGTCGCGCGCTGCGCCGAACTGCTCGGCAAGCCCGCGGCGCTGTACCTGCCTTCGGGCACGATGTGCAACGAGATCGCGCTGGCCGTGCATTGCCGGCCCGGCGATGAAGTCATCTGCGATCGCACCTCGCACCTGATCGGCTTCGAGGGCGGTGGGCCGGCCGCGCTGGCCGGCGTCATGCTGACGCCGCTGGCCGGCGACCGCGGCCGTTTCGATGCGACGAAGCTCGCCACCGCGCTGCGGCCCGACCGGCCCTATGCGCCGCGCCAGCGGCTCGTCGAAGTCGAGCAGACCGCGAACCTCGGCGGCGGCGCGATCTGGCCACTCGCGCAGCTGGCCGGCATCGCCGCAGCTGCGCACGCGCACGGCCTCGCCACGCACATGGACGGCGCGCGCCTGCTGAACGCCGTCGTCGCGACGGGAATCTCCGCGGCCGACTACGCGCGCGACTACGACTCGGTCTGGATCGATTTTTCCAAAGGCCTCGGCGCGCCGGGCGGCGCGGTGCTTGCCGGCAGCGCCGAGTTCATCCGCGAAGCGACCCGGCTGAAGCTGCGCTGGGGCGGTGCGATGCGCCAGAGCGGCATCATCGCGGCGGCCTGCGACTACGCGCTCGATCATCACGTCGCGCGGCTCGCCGACGACCATGCCAATGCCGCGACGCTGGCGCGCGGCATCGCGACGATCGAAGGACTCGCCATCGATCCGGCGAGCGTGGAAACCAACCTCGTCTACTTCGACGTGACGCGCGAGGGACTGAGTGCGCAGCAGCTCTGCGCGCAACTGCTGGCACGCGGCGTGCGCATGGGCGAAATGGGCGCACGCACGGTGCGCGCGGTGACGCATCTCGACGTGGACGCGGCTGCCGTCGACAGGGCGCTCGCGGCGCTGCGCGAACTGCTGGCCTGAGTCTCAGCGGCGCCGCTGCACGGCCTGCGGCAGCGTCGCGATGCGCGCGTATTCGCCGCGTTCGAAACGCTGCGGATCGTCGAGGTGCTCGAGCGCCATCGCGGTTGCGTCTTCACCCCAGAACAGCGCCTCGCCGATGCGCAGCGTCGGCACGCCGAACACGCCGTCGGCGAGCGCCTGCTCGGTGTTCGCACGCAGCTGTTGCTTCACGTGATCGGCGGCGAGCGCGGTCTCGACGTCGCCGATGCCCAGTGCGGCAGCGGTATCGCGCAGTGCGTCGATCGAATCGGCCGCGCGGCCGTGCTCCCAGATGTGCGCAAAGACGCGTTCGACCGCATCCCAGCGGGTCCCGGCGGCGATCGACAGCCGCAGCGCCGTCAGCGGGTTGAACGGGTGCGCTGGCGGAAAGCGCAGCGGTATCCGCTGCCGTTCGGCGCGCCACTGCACGAAGCGATACGTGAAATCGCGCTTGCCCGGAATCTCGGCCGGCCCGAGCTGGCCGAGCGTGTCGAGCACCGCCGCGAACAGGATCGGCACGGGTTCCACGGTCGCGCGTTCGCGCAGCGCGGACAGCCGGTGCAACTGCAGCCACGCGAACGGCGAGATGAAATCGAAATACCACTGCACGTGCATGCGGACTCCTCGGCAACGAAGGACGGCGCGCACGAGCGCGCCGTCGAAAACGCAGAGCCGGATCGTAGCGGCGGCGCGACTGCCGCGGCAGTGCGGAATCAGCCGCCCTCGATCGTCTGCTTGAGCCGGTCGAGCGCCTCGCCCCAGGCGCGGCGCAAGCCGTCCGCGTCGTCGCGGTTCTGCAGGCGTTCGTGCGTGATCATCACCGTCGTCTTCGCGCCGGCCGGCGCGAACTTGATCTCGACCGGCGTCTCCGGCGCGGCATCGGGTTGCTGCCAGATCAGCTTGATCGTCCTGCCGGGACTCAGCTTCTTGATCTGCGCGCGGTTGCCGTCGGCATTGCGCAGGCTGCCGCCGTCGGCGAAGTCGAGCGCGTGGCCGCCGCCGAGCCAGCGGTCGAGCGCGGGCGCGCTCGTGAACGCGTCGTAGCAGGCATCGGGTGCAGCCTTGATGCTCTTGGTCGCGCAGATCGTGTAGCCCTTCGCGCGGCCGTCCTTCTCGACGAGTCCCTTGGCGGCTTCGTATTCGATGTTGATCGTCGCGATCCACCAGGGATCGAGCTTGTGGCCGTCGAGCAGGCGCTGGC
The DNA here is from genome assembly GCA_946480705.1 of uncultured Lysobacteraceae bacterium. Next base: position 4,763 of record CAMLLF010000015.1, read on the forward strand.
CGATCTCGCGGCGTCCGAGCGCGGCGCCGCCCCAGCCGTCGATCTGCTCGAACCATTGCGCGAGCGTCCTGCCGGTCGCGGCGGCGGCCGTGCCGACGATATGGTCGGCCTTCAAGTCGATGCGCATGAGCGTGCTCCGGGCGATCAGTGCCAGAGGGCGAGGATCAGGCCGATCGCGGTGAACTGCAGCGTGTGATAGCCGCCGTCGATCAGGAACAGCTTCAGGCTCCGGCGCGCGAACAGGTAGTTCGTGCCGAAGCTCGTCGCGACCCAGAACAGGCCTGCGGCGAAACCGGCGCCGAGGCCGAGGTTCATCGGCGGGCGCGGACCGAGGAAGATCGCGAACATCCAGGCGGCGAGCAGACTCAGGACGAACGAGCCGCCGAAGATGCGCGCCATGTTGCCGCGCGCGAGCTCTTCGTCGCTGAGTCCGACCTCGCGCTGCCAGGCCTTGCCGAACAGCATCGGCGAATACCACAGACCGCCGAGCACGAAGCAGGCGGCGGTGGCGGCGAGTACGGCCCAATAGTTGATTTCCGGCATGGCACGACTCCTGTGTGGGTTGAGTGCGGCTACGGTAGATCGCCGGCATCGCCGGGTATTGGAAAAAAGTCACCTGACCACGACGCTGCCCGGGTCCGGCTGCGCGCTGCGCGCGAACGCGGCCGGCGGCATGCCGGAGAACTGCTGGAAATCGCGGATCAGGTGGGACTGGTCGTAGTAGCCGCAGTCGGCCGCGAGCAGCGCCCAGTCGCGCGCGACGCCGATCTGCGCGAGCGCGTGCTGGAAGCGGTAGATGCGCGCGAGCGATTTCGGCGGCAGGCCGACCGCGCGGCCGACGAGATTGCCGAGGTACTTGCGGCTGCAGCCGGCTTCGCGCGCGAGCTCCTCGGCGCGTACGCGGCCGCCGCTCTGATTGAGGCGCGCGAGCGTCCAGTGCACGAGCGGATGCACGCTGCGGCCGGTGATGCAGGTGTCGAGCAGCCAGTCCTCGACGAGGTCGAGTCGCTGCGCGACCGACGCGGTATTCAGCAGCCGCTCGCGCAGGGACAGCGCGCCCGGGCCGACGAGATCGAGCAGCGGTCCGGTGCGGTTCGCGAGTTCGGCCTGCGACCAGGGCAGCAGCGCCGCGGCGCCGCTCGCGCTGAACGCTACCCCGAGCAGCACGCTGCCATGCGGCGCCGAGGTTTCGATCGGACCTTCGTGCAGGCCCGAGAACCAGATGTCGTCGAAGACGATGCGCAGTTCGGGTGGTCCGGGCAGGAACAGGTACTGCGGCGGCCCGAGATTGATCAGCAGATAGCTGCGCGCCTGCGGCAGGATGCGGTCGCGTTCGTAGGAAACCTGGCCGGCGCCGTGCCAGAGCTGCGCGACATGCTGGCGCAGCGCCGGATGCGGCCGGCGCATCGCGACGTCCCAGGCGCCCAGCGCCGAATCGTGATGGTGGATCTCGATTGCGCCTGCTGCCATGGCACCCCGCCCCCAAGGTTCGCGCGCGCCGATTATGGCGCGGATCGCGCGCGCTGAGCACCGGGCGTTCGGAGGCCGCGTGGTATCATCGCCGGGCTTATAACGAGAACATCGCCGGCGTGGCGTCGCCGGTAACCCTGACCTGCCACGCGGGTAATCACGGGGAAAGCATGAAAGACAAGAACGAGATCGTCAGCAACTGGCTGCCGCGGTACACCGGCGTGCCGCTGGAGGAGTTCGGCAAGTACGTACTGCTGACCAACTTCAGCAACTATGTGGAATTGTTTGCAAGGTGGCACAATGTCGAAGTCCGCGGACGCGACAAGGCCATGCCCTCCGCCCACGCCGATGGGCTCAGCATCATCAACTTCGGCATGGGCAGCCCGACGGCCGCCACGATCATGGACCTGCTGTCGGCCATCATGCCGCGCGCCGTGCTGTTCCTCGGCAAGTGCGGCGGACTCAAGAAGAAGAACCAGCTCGGCGACCTGATCCTGCCGATCGCCGCGCTGCGCGGCGAAGGTACGTCGAACGACTATTTCCCGCCCGAAGTGCCGGCGCTGCCGGCGTTCACGCTGCAGCGCGCGGTGTCCTCGACGGTGCGCGATCACGGCCGCGACTACTGGACCGGCACGGTCTACACGACGAACCGGCGCGTCTGGGAGCACGACGACGCGTTCAAGGCCTATCTGCGCCGCACGCGCTGCATGGCGATCGACATGGAAACCGCAACGGTGTTCAGCGTCGGCTTCGCAAACAAGATTCCGACCGGCGCGCTGCTGCTGGTCTCGGATCAGCCGATGATTCCCGAAGGCGTGAAGACCGAGGAAAGCGATCGCAAGGTCACCGGCGAATTCGTCGAGGCGCAGATCCGCATCGGCATCGATGCGCTCAAGGAAATCCGGGACGAAGGGCAGTCGGTCAAGCACCTGCGCTTCTGAAACGGCACGGCGGCGGCGCCATGCGTCGCCGCCGCGACCCGGCCCGAACGCGGATCAGTTCTTCTTGACGTCGTCCATGCTCCAGTTGAACTGGAGCAGGATGACAGAGGGTTCCTTGTCGCCTTCGAAGCGGACCTTGCAGTCGAAGGTCTGCTTGTATTCGGACGTGAGTCCCTTGTCGAAGACGATGTTGGCGTTGAGCGAGAGGATATTGCCGCTTTCGGCTTTCGCCGCGGCGGCCATGGCCCTGGGATTGAGCTCGAACGTGCGGCCGGCCAGCTTGTTCTTCACTGCGGCCTCGCAGGCCTGGGCTGCCGTCTGTTCGCGCCCGCCGCCGCAGGCACTGAGCAATACCGCCATCGCGAGTGCGACTACCGCTGCGCGCATCGACTGTCTCCCCTTCGTTGTCTCCGGGCCGGACGCGTCGGACTCGCGAAACGTCGCCCGGTGCGGCCGAACGCGGCCGAGTATATCAGCGGCATATGCATTCACCGTGCCGATGGCAATGTCGCTGACACTCAAATTCCGCGCCGATGCAACATGAACCGCCTGCGGGTTTTCCCGCATGCGGTCGCCGGCAAAACCTCAATAGCGCGGAATCGACGGGTCGATCTGACGCGACCACGCGTCGATGCCGCCTTCGACGTTGAACACCTGGCGGAAACCCAGGCCGCGGAAGTGCTCGGCCGCGCTGCGGCTCGAATTGCCGTGATGGCAGAGGAAGGCGAGCGGCTGGTCCTTCGGCAGCGCCGACAGGCGCGCGACGCTGTCTTCATCGAGTACCTGCGCACCGGCGAACGGCGCGGTTGCGCGGTCGTGCGCCGGACGCACGTCGATGACGGTGATGTCGCGGCGTTCGAGGCGGGCCTTCAGCGCCTGCACGTCGAGCGGCTGCACCGCCGGCGGCGCGTTCGGGTTCGTGATCGACAGGCCGCTGCCCTGTACCGTGTCGACCCAGTCGATCACGATGCCGCGGGCACGCTGTGCGGTCGTCGTATCCATGAGCACGTCGATGCCGTTCGCGTTCGCGCGGACCTCATGGCCCTCGGCCTCGCGCAGGAAGAACTGGGCCTGGAAGCGCGCGTCGATGCTCAGGTGCAGCGCGGCGTTGCCGGCGTCGGCGAGGCCCGCGCGCATGGCCTGAGCGGCGGCGTCGGTGATCGTGATGGTCGGGGGCGTGCGGTCGGGCTTGGGCAGGCCGAGCAGGTCGTGCAGCTCGCCGCCGTTGAGGATGCCGGCCGTGCCGGCGGAAAAGCCGCAGCGCGGCGCATGGCGCGTGCCTTTCATGAACAGCACGATGCGGTTTTGCTGCAGCAGGGAGTCGATACGCGAACGGAGTGCGGGGTCGAGATTCATGGGATTCCGGAAACGGGCAGGTCGCCGCCGATGATAGCGCCCGGGATATGCGGACGCCCGGCGCGACCGGCAAGGGCCGCCGCGGAGACTGAGGGAAAACCCGCGCTGCCGCGTCGGATTCCTCTGAAAACGGCGCCGTCTGCGTTCGCTTTGCGTGCCCCTTCACGTTTCCGGCGCACGTTACAGGCTATTTGCAGCGCGCCGCTGCGCGATAATCGCGCCCGCTTTTTTTGCCTCGTCCTATGGAGTTGGGAGACCCCTATGCGCCGTTCGCTGCTCGCCCTGAGCATTTCCCTGGCCCTGTCCGCGGCTGCCGCCCAGGAATCCGCCCCCCCGAGGCCCGAGGCGAACGACCCGAGCATTCCGGTCACCTACGTCGGCACGAACGCGCGGGTCAGCCTCGGCGTCAACGACGACGGCGACATCAACGGCGAGGCGCTCGGCATCTTCGGCTTCGACGGCGACTCGGCCTGGATCGCGCAGCTCTGGCTCGCCGAACACGGCGCCGGCGGCGTGCAGCTCGACTACCACTGGCTGCTCGGCGGCAAGACGCGCGAAGACACGCTCGAGAATGCCGACGGCGTCGCCGTCGCGAAAGCCTTCGTCGCCGTCGACCAGAACATCTGGAACGACCGCAAGGCCACGCTCGGCGTCGGCTACGAGAAAAACGATTTCTTCATCGACGGCTACGTCTCGGGCGCGCTGACCGGCAGCCGCTTCGTCGGCAGCCGCACGAACACGACGGCGACGACGCTGACCGGCACCGAGAACGGCCACGCCTACACGCAGCTCCAGACGACGCGCGTCGTCACCGACGCATTCGAGCATCCCTACGAAAAAGGCATCGGCGTGCGCCTCGGTCGTCACTTCGACGAATCGCTGTGGCGCCTGCGCGGGGGCCTCGACTACGAGCGCGGCAAGTACAGTTCCGACCAGACCACGCTGTCGCTCGGTGTGGACAAGTACATTCGCAACACCGGCTGGAGCGTATCGCTCGATGCCGAAGCGCTGCGCAAGTCCGGCGACTTCGAGACCGACCGGAACGACACGCGCGGCTGGCTCAGCCTGCGCTACGAATTCGGCCAGGCCTATCGGCCGCGCGCGCCGTTCAAGGTCGAAACCGTCGCCGGCACGCCGCCGGCCGTCGCCGACGTGCAGACGCCCAAGCCCACCGTGATTCGCAATGACGTGCGCCTCGACGGCGATGCGTTCTTCGATTTCGACAAATCGGATCTGCGTCCCGACGCGGTCGCGGCACTCGACGAACTGCTCGCGAAAATCAACGGCACGACGCGCGTGAGCCGCATCACCGTCATCGGGCATACCGACAGCGTCGGCACCGTGGCCTACAACCAGTCGCTGTCGGAGCGTCGCGCCGCGAGCGCGAAGGCCTATCTCGTCGCGCACGGCGTGCCGGCCGACCAGATCGATACGCGCGGCGACGGCGAACTCAATCCGTCGCACGCGAACGACACTGCGGCCAACCGGCAGAAGAATCGCCGCGTCGACGTCGAATTCCTGACGATCGAAGAATCCACCGTGCCGGCCGTCGCGACGAAGCCGGCGCAGCCGGTCGAGTGGCGGCGCGAACCGGTCGCCGCACCGGCGGCCTGGATCGAGCGCGCGCTGCGCAATCCGGCGCAGCACAAGCGCACGGTCGACGTGTACCGCTTCGCACGCAGCGCGACATCGACGACGCTGGGTCCGCGCGAGTTCGCGAACACCGGTCCGAACGCGGCCGACGACAGCATCGCGATAGCGCGCGACGCCGCGGCGACGAGCATTCCGGTGCTCGCCAACGACACCGATCCGGAGAACGATCCGCTGACGGTCGTCGGCACGTCCTCGCCGGCGCACGGCACGGTGACGTTTACCGCGGGTCAGGTCAGCTACACGCCGGCCGCGGGCTACGTCGGCACCGACAGCTTCACCTACACGATCAGCGACGGCTTCGGCGGCAGCGATACCGCGACGGTGACCGTCACGATCGGCAGCGGCGGCAATCGTCCGCCGGTCGCGGCGAACGACACCGCGCAGACGCCGCCGGCGACGCCGGTGCGCATCGCCGTGCTGGCCAACGACAGCGATCCCGACGGCGACACGCTGTCGATCGCGTCGGTCGGCACGCCGGCTCACGGCATCGCCGTGCGCAACGTCGACGGCACGGTGACCTATACGCCGGCCGCGGGTTTCGAAGGCAGCGACAGCTTCAGCTACGTGATCAACGACGGTCGCGGCGGCAACGCGACGGCACAGGTCGCGGTCACCGTGGCCGCCGGCGCGAATCGTCCGCCGGTCGCGCTCGACGATTCGATCGGCGTGCTCAAGGGCGGCGGGGTCGACATCCCGGTGCTGGCCAACGACAGCGATCCCGACGGCGACCTGCTGCGCGTGATCGCCGTGGAAAATCTCGGTCCGCACCAGGCGACGCTGACGATCAACGCGAACGGCACGATCCGCTTCGAGCACATCCACGGCACGAACGGGCCGGGCCGCATCCGCTACACGGTCACCGACGACAACGGCCACGAGGTCTCGGCCGTCGTCACGGTCAACGTGACCGAGATTCCGTAAGCCCATCGTTTCAGGGCTGCGACGACGCCGGCTTCATGCCGGCGTCGTCGTTTCAGCCGCGCGCGCTGAGCGCCTGCGCCCAGGCCGGAACCGGTGCAAGCTGCGGTCGCGACTCGCCGGCAGCCGCGCGCATCAGCGCGGCGCGGCGTTCGCTCCAGTGCAGCAGTTCCAGCGTGCCGTCGAGGTGTTCGACGAGCGCCGTGCAGTGCTCGACCCAGTCGCCGTCGTTCAGATACAGCACGCCGTCGTGTTCGCTCAGATGGCCGAAGTGAATGTGTCCGCAGATCTGGCCGTCGAGGCCGAGTTCGCGCGCCCGCGCGGTGGCGAGCGATTCGTAGCGGCGGATGTAGGCGAGAGCCTTGCCGATACGCGATTTCGCAAGAATCGACAGCGCGTAGTAGGGCAGGCGCAGGCGCCGGCGCAGCGCATTGAGCTTGCGGTTGGCCAGACAGATCAGCCGGTACGCGTAGTCGCCGAACCAGGTCAGCCAGGTCTTGCCCTGGTGTTCCGGATCGAATTCGTCGCCGTGGCTGACGCGCAGGCGCTTGCCGTCGGCGGTGGTGTGGACGGTGTCGAGCAGGACCTCGATCGCGCCGATGGACTGGCCGGCCATGCCGCGGAAACGGCAGTCGTGGTTGCCCGGGATGTAGACGACGCGCGTACCGTTTGCGGCAATGTCGAGAAATTCCGCGAGCACTTCGCTGTGTCGCGCCGGCCAGTACGGCGCCAGTTCCATCGCCTCGAGATCGATGATGTCGCCGACGAGGTAGAGCTGGTCGCAGCGTGTCGAGCGCAGGAAATCGAGCAGAAAGTCCGCGCGGCAGTCGCGCGTGCCCAAATGAACGTCGGAAATGAAGATGCTGCGGAAGCGCAGGCGCTCCATGGCACGCTCTGGTAGTCAAGCCGGCGCAAGACTAGAACCGTCGCGTCTCCGTTGCGTTGCCGAACCGGGTCAGGGCGATGACAGCGCCTGCCTGGCGAGCGGATGAATCGTCGCGAGCCAGCCGGCGTACTGGCGGCCCGACGGATGCAGACCGTCTTCGGCGAGCTGCGCGGCGTCGGCGCCGGCGTCGCGCGAAATCGCGCAGACGTCGGCCCAGGCCACGTGCTTCCGCTGCGCTTCCTCGCGATTGATCGCGTTGAACGCATCGAGTTCACGCGCGATGGTCGCGGACTCGCGGCCGGATTCGCGGCCGAAGCGCGTCACGCCCCAGTCGGGAATCGACACGACGACGACGCGTTCCGGACGCAGCCCCGCGAGTGCGATCGCACGCTGCAGCAGCGCGGCGAATTCGCGGCGGTAGTTGTCGAGATCGCGGCCGCGGTACTGATTGTTGACGCCGATCGACAGACTCACGAAGTCGTAGGGCGGCACGAGCGTGGCCGTGTCCATGCCGGCCGAGAGTTCGTCGGTGGTCCAGCCGGTCGTCGCGACGATCTGCGGATCGCCGATCGCGATGCCGTCGGCGCGCAGGCGCGCGACGAGCTGCTGCGGCCAGCGCTGCTCCGGTGCGACGCCTTCGCCGATCGTGTAGGAATCGCCGAGCGCGAGATAGCGCTGCGGTTCGGCGTCGTCACTCGAGAGGCCGGCCGCCATGCCGGCGAGCAGCAGCTCAGGCCACATGACGCGCCGGCGCGCCGCGTGCGGCGATGCGGCCGAGGCAGCGGTCGATGCGCGTGAACACCTCGTCGATCTCGCCCGGCTGCGGCAGCAGGGTCATGCGGAAGTGATTGCGTTCGCGGATGTTGAAGCCGCCGCCCGGCACGACCAGCACGCTTTCGGTCTCCAGCAATTCGAGCGCGAAGTCTTCGTCGTCGAAGTTGTCGAGACGCTGCGTGCGCACCGACGGGAACGCATACAGCGCGCCCTGCGGCGCGATCACATCGAGGAACTCGCTGCGCGCCACGCCGTCGATGACGGCACGTCGTGCCGCATGCAGCCGGCCACCGTCGCGGACGAGTTCGCTCATGGTGTCCGGGCCGTTCAGCGCGGGCTCGATCGCCCATTGCGTCGGCACGTTCGCGCAAAGGCGCAGCGCGGAAAGAAGATCCAGCGCGGCGCGGAATTCGCCGAACTTCGCCGGCGCGCCCGACAGGCTGATCCAGCCGACGCGGTAGCCGCAGGCGCGATGCATCTTCGACAGGCCGCTGTAAGTGATGCACGGCGTTTCGCCGGCCAGTGCGGCGAGCGGATGGAACTCGGCGCCGTCGTAGAGGATGCCATCGTAGATTTCGTCGGACAGCAGCAGCAGGCGATGACGCTCGGCGACCTGCACCAGCGCCTGCAGCAGCCCGCGCGGATAGACCGCGCCGGTCGGATTGTTGGGATTGATCAGCACGAGTGCGCGCGTGCGCGGCGTGATCAGGGCTTCGATCTCGTCGGGATCGGGCAGATGGTCGCGCGACGCCGGACACGGGTAGTAGCGCGCGCGTCCGCCGTTGAGTACGGTCGCCGCGCTCCAGAGCGGATAGTCCGGGCTCGGCAGCAGTACTTCCTCGCCGCTGTTGAGCAACGCGCGCAGGGTCAGGTCGATCAGTTCCGACACGCCGTTGCCGATGAATACGTTGTCGGCGTGCGCACCGATCGCGCCGCGGGCCGCTTCGCGGGCGGCGATCGCTTCGCGCGCCCCCTGCAGACCCTGCTGATGACAGTAGGCCTCGCTGCGATGCAGGTTGGCATTGATGGTGTCGCGCAGATGCGCGGGAACGCTGAAACCGAACAGACCCGGGTTGCCGATATTGAGGCGCACGATATGGCGGCCTTCGGCTTCGAGCTCGCGGGCGCGTCGCGACAGAGCCCCGCGGATCTCGTAACGAACATCACCGAGACGGGAACTGACGGGAACGGTGCGCTGCGGCATTGCGGTGGGTCCTTTTCGAGTCGCCGCATCCTAGCGGCTGATCGGCGAATGTCCAAACAACGGTCCGTCACATTTATGGCAAAAAACCGGCGCTTTGCTGCGTTGCGTCGGACGGTGCGCGACCGCGGCGTCGCCTAGCGCAACCTTTGCTGCCGCACGCGCATCAGAGGGACCTGCATGTCTGGAAATACGGTCGGGAATGTTTTGCGGCTCGCGGGCTGGCCCGGTCATTTCTGCGTTCGGCGTCGGTGGCCTGATCGGTCCGGGCTGCCGCGAGCATTCCTGCCGAGGCAGCCGGAAGTCATTGTTTCTTCCGGCAGTCGTGGTCCGTAACACCGGCTCGCTACGATGGACTTGACCGTTTCGAAACTAGTGTTGTAGTCTACTACAACACTATCTCAATAGAGATCGCCATGAAGACGTCTGTTTTTGCCTCCCTGATCCTGCTGTCGGCCGCCGTAGCGGCGCCGCTGCTGACCGGCTGCGCCGGCGAGGCTCAGTCGACGACCGCCGCCGAGAAGCCCAAGGCCGAAAAGCCGAAGGCCGAGGTGATCCCGGTCGAAGTCGCTGCCGTCACCCAGGGCGATATCACCGCACGCTACGCCGGCACCGCGACGCTCGAAGCCGAGCGCGAAGCCAAGGTCGTCAGCGAGATCGGCGGCGTCGTGCTGTCGCTGGGCGCCGAAGAAGGGCAGTTCGTCCGCAAGGGCCAGGTGCTGGCCAAGCTCGACGCCGAGCGCCACGCCGTGCTGCTGCGCCAGGCCGAAACCGAACTCGAGCGCCTGAAGCATCAGGATGCGCGCAACGAAAGCCTGTTCCAGCGCCAGTTGATCGCGCGCAATACCTACGAGCAGAACAAGTCGGACCTGACCACGCGCAAGGCTGAAGTGGACCTCGCGCGTCTGAGTCTGTCCAAGTGCGCCGTCATCGCGCCGTTCGACGGAGTCGTCACGCGCCGCTGGGTCAAACAGGGCCAGCTGCTCAAGGTCAACGAGGTCGCGTTCGAGATGGCCGATTTCCGCGAACTCAAGGCGCGCCTGCGCGTGCCGGAGCGCGCGAGCGCCGCGCTGAAGCCTGGCCAGATCGTCGACTACCACGCCGACGCACTGCCGGAAGAGCGTTTCAGTGCCGAAGTCGAGCGTGTCAGCCCGGTCGTCGATGCCGCCAGCGGCACGGTGGACATCGTCGTGGCCGTCGACAACTCCAGCGGCAAGCTGCGCCCGGGCCTGTTCTCGCGACTGGACATCGCCTACGACAACGTGGCCGCGGCGATCCTGGTCCCGAAGACGGCACTGCTCACCGGCGACCGCGACAACAGCGTGTTCGTGATCCGCGACAACAAGGCGCAGCGCGTCGCGATCAAGCTCGGCTACGAGTCGGGCAACAACGTGCAGGTGCTGCACGGTCTGAGCCCGGGTACCGACGTCGTCGTCGCCGGCCAGAGCGCGCTCAGCGACGGCAGCGAAGTCGAAGCCCTGCGTGCCGAAGCGAAGAAGGCCGACGTCGTCGCCAAGCGCTGAACCGCGCGTCCAGCAATTCCACCGCAGCCCGGCCTCGGGCTGCGGTTAGAATCCGCCCCATGCTGACCCCGGAACTCCGTGCGCGCCTGGCCCGTATCGGCTGGAGCGACGCCATCGTGCTGCCCGAGGACGTGCCGTCCGGCCATCTGCCGGCGCGCGTCATCATTCAACATCGCAACGGCTATGTCGTTCATGACGGCGCCAGCGAGTTCACGGTGCAGCCGGCGCCGCGCTTCCTCAAGCGCAGCCTCGATCCGGTCGAGCGACCCGCGGTCGGCGACTTCGTGCTGCTCAAGCCCGGCAAGCCGGCGCAGATCGAGACCGTGCTGCCGCGCCATGCGACGTTGTCGCGCGCCGCGGCCGGCGAGCGCTATCAGCGCCAGCTCATCGCGACGAACGTCGACAGCGTGCTCGTGCTCATGGGCCTCGACGGCGACTTCAACCCGCGCCGGCTCGAACGCTATCTCGCGCTGATCCAGGCATCGGGCGCGACCTGCGTCGTCGTGCTGACGAAGGCCGACCGTCACGACGACCTCGATGCGCTGCTCGTCGATGTCGGCGAAGTCCTGCCGCCGGACATCATTGTCCATGCGGTCAACGCGAAGGATCCCGACAGCGTCGCCGTGCTTCATCCCTATCTCGGCACCGGTCGCACCGCCGTGGTCGTCGGATCCTCGGGCGTCGGCAAGTCGACGTTGACCAACACATTGCTCGGCGAGGAACGTCAGGCGACCAAAGCCGTGCGCGAACACGACAGCCGCGGCCGGCACACGACGACGTTTCGCGCATTGATCCCGCTGCCGCAGG
>CAMLLF010000016.1 GCA_946480705.1 uncultured Lysobacteraceae bacterium
GCCCGCGCCGTGCTCGATCAGCTCGCGCAGCTCGTCGGCGTTCGACGAGCGCTGCATCGCCGTCTCGATGGCGATGAGCCGCTTGTGGTAGAGCGTGGCCAGCGCCTGGTTGAAGGTCTGCATGCCGTGCTTGCCCTGTCCCGTCTGCATCATCGAGTAAATCTGGTGCACCTTGTCCTCGCGGATGAGGTTGCGGATGGCCGGGTTGGGGACGAGGATTTCGAGCGCCATGCAGCGCCCCCGCCCGTCGGCCCGCGGGATGAGCGACTGGCAGAGGATGCCTTCCAAGACGAGCGAGAGCTGCGCGCCGATCTCGCGCAACTCCACTTTCTCGCGGTCGTCGAGCCGGAAGTCGGCGGCGCTCGCGCGCAGGGTCTGGTCGAGTCTGTCGAAGTCCATGACGGATTCCGTTGGCCGATGACGATTGCGTGTGACGCCGCGTTGCGGGCCGGTTGCAGGAATGAGTGACGAGGCGTGAGAAACGAGTGAGCGAAGTGCGCGGCTCGTACGTTTCTCACGCCTCGTCACTCATTCCTTCATTCCGGCTCAGGAACGCCGATTCGCCGTCCAGAAGCACAGCGTACCCGCGACGGCGGTGAACCACGCCGTCCAGGGAACGCCGAGGAAGCGGCCGGCCGCATCGTCGAGCGCATAGAGCAGTACGGCCGAGAGGATCAGCGTCGCGCCGAGCGCGAGCGGCACGATCTGCGTGCGGCTCGCGCTCGCGTCGGCGTGCAGGTTGCGCAGGTCTTCGGAATGCACGCGCATCTCGATGCCGCCGCTGCTGGCTTTCTGCAGGTAGTCGTGCAGCAGCTGCGGCATGTCCGGCGCGGCGGCGAGCCATTCCGGAACGCGGCGTTTTAGCGCTTTCCACAACGCAGCAGGGCCGTGCCGGTCGCGCCACAGGCGTTCGAGCACGGGCTTGGCCACGGCCCAGATGTCGATCTTCGGATCGAGCTGGCGGCCTATGCCTTCGATGTTGAGCAGCGTCTTCTGCAGCAGGATCAGCTGCGGCTGGATCGTCAGTTCGTAGCGCCGCGCGGTCTGGAACAGCTTGACCAGCACCTCGGCCAACGAGATCTCGCTCAGGGGCCGCGTGAAGTAGGGCTCGCAGACCGCGCGCACGGCGGATTCGAGTTCGTCGAGCCGCGTCGTCGCCGGCATCCAGCCGGCCTGCACGTGCAATTGCGCGATGCGGCGGTAGTCCTGGTTGAACAGTGCGATGAAGTTTTCCGCGAGCCAGTACTGATCGGCCTCGGGCAGCGAGCCCATGATGCCGAAGTCGATCGCGATGAAGCGCGGCTCGGAAGGCCGCGTCGCGTCGATCCAGATGTTGCCGGCGTGCGCGTCGGCGTGGAAGAAGTTGTCGCGGAAGACCTGCGTGTAGAACAGCTGCACGCCTTTCTGCGCGACCTTGACCCGGTCGATGCCGGCCGCGTCGAGCGCGGCGATGTCGTCGGCCGGGATGCCGCGCACGCGTTCGAGCGTCAGCACGGTTTCGCGCGAATGCGACCAGAACACCTCGGGCACGTAGAGGTCGGGCGAGTCGCGGAAATTGCGCCGCAGCAGGCAGGCGTTCGCGCCTTCGCGCTGCAGGTCGAGTTCGTTGACGAGCGTGGTCTCGATCTCGGCGACGACGTCGCGCGGACGGATCTTGTCGGCGTTCGGATGAAAGCGCTCGGCGAGCCGCGCGAAGTCGCGCAGCAGTGCGATGTCGGCGGCGATGCGCCGGCCGACGCCGGGGCGCAGCACCTTGACGACGACTTCGCGGCCGTCCTTGAGCCGTGCCGCATGCACCTGCGCGATCGAGGCGGAGGCGAGCGGTGTCTCGTCGAATTCGGCGTAGAGCTCGGCGACCGGGGCGCCGAGTTCGGCTTCGATCGCCGCGCGTGCGAGCGTGCCGGGAAACGGCGGTACCTGGTCCTGCAGCAGGGTCAGTTCGTCGGCGATGTCCGGCGGCAGCAGGTCGCGCCGCGTCGACAGGATCTGCCCGAACTTCACGAAGATCGGGCCGAGTTCGGCGAGCGCCATGCGCAGGCGCTCGCCGCGGCTGAGCCGGGCGATGTCCGCGCGCGGCTGGCCGAACAGGCCGCGTACCCACTTCAGCGGACGGAACAGATGTACGGCTTCGACGAGCTCGTCGAGGCGGTAGCGCAGCAACACGCGGGCGATGCCGATCAGGCGCGGCGCGCTCGTCAGCGGCGTCATGCGCGCTTGCCCGCGGCTGCGGCAAGACGCGCGACGCGGGCCTGCAGACGCTCGGCGCGTTCGCGCAGGCTGTCGACGTCGTCGAGGTACTCGTCCACTTCGCCGGGCGCCACGAGGTCGCGGCTTTCTTCGCGCAGATACTCCGCCCCGTCGCGCAGCAGCGCCTCGCTGCGGTCGCGCGCGTAGCGCAGCGCGGCGGCGAAGCCCTGCGCGAGCTTCACGCCGATGACGTCGCCGAATACGCGTGTGAAGGCTTCCTCGAAATCGGGCCGATAGCCGCTCGCGATCTTTTCGAGCCGCCGCGCGAGTTCCGCATCGCCGGCGATTTCGACTTTGCCGGGCGCGAGCGCAGCATCGTCGCCGCGGCGCAGGGCGAGCGCGAGCAGGCTGCCGGGCGTCGCCGCCACGCGCAGCGCGCTGTCGCCGCCGAAGGCCGGGCCGACTTCGAGCCGCTCGCCGGCGACGGCGAGCCGCAGTGCGAGCGGCGTGTTGGTGAAGGTGACGCTGAGGGCGCGGCCGTCGAGGCGGCCGAGCTGCCCGCGCGTGTCGGGATCGAGCGCCAGCGCGCGGTTCAGCGCCGACTGCAGCAGGCGGCCGAGCACGGCCAGGATCGGGTTCGGAGTACGCGGCGTCGTCATAAGACGACCGATTCTACGTGACGCGGCGGCGCCGATCAGGCGGGTGCGACAATGGCTGCCTGCAGCCGTACGATCTGCGCCGCGAGGGCTTCGCGCAGTCCGTCGGGTTCGATCACCGTGAACGCGAACGGCAGCCGCGCGAGCTGGCGCGCGAACCAGTCGAGGCAGTCGGTGCGCGTGCGCAGCAGCACGCCGTCGCTGCGCGCTTCGAACACGCCGATGTTGCCGAGGTGTTCGGCCTGCACGCCGGCGAGATCGGTCTGCAGCAGCACTTCCACGGCGATCGCGCGCGGCAGGTTCGCAAGGCTCAGTTCCAGCTGCGCCGCCGCGTCGAAATTCGCCGGCCGTCCGAAACTGCGGTCGATCGGCACGACGCTCTCGATGCGGTCAAGACGGAACGACCGCATGTCGCGGCGCAGATGGCAGTGGCCGAGCGCATACCAGCGGCCGCCGCGCCAGGTCAGGCCGTAGGTGTCGAATTCGCGCCGGCTCGTCGCGCCGTCGGCGGCCCGATAGTCCAGCCGCACGCGGCGCTGGCTCTGCGCCGCGGCGCTCAGGGCCAGCAGCGACTCGGTGTCGGTCGCCGTCGGCGTGTGGCTGAGATCCAGCGTCACGGTCTCGGCGATCGCGCGCACGCGCCGCTGCAGCATGGCCGGCATCACGCGTTCGAGCTTGGCCTGCGCACTCGCGACGGCCGGTGCCGCGTCGGCGATGCCGAGGCTGCGCGCGGCGAGCAGGCCCAGCGACAGGGCCAGCGCCTCGTCGTCGCCGAACATCAGCGGCGGCAGCTTGAAGCCGGGAATCAGCGAATACGCACCGTAGCGGCCGCGCTCGGCCGTGATCGGGATGCCGATGTCCTCGAGCACGCGGATGTAGCGCCGCGTCGTGCGCACGTCGACCTGCAGACGCTGCGCGAGGTCGCTGCCGCTGAGCCGGCCATGGGCCTGCAGCAGTTCGAGGACGGTCAGGACGCGGGACGCGGGATGGCTCATGAGCCATCAGCATAGACGGAATCAGGGCCGAACCCGCCCGGATTCGAGTGCAGCCGACACGGGCGCGACCCGATCCCAGCATTCCTGCGACCGGAAGCCATCCCGAAAGAGGACGGAACCCGTCCGCATTGCCGGCCATGCTGCGCGCCTCGCAGATGCCGGGAGCAGGGAAATGACGATACGGATGACGGCCGGCGTGTTGTGGCTGGCCAGCGCGACGGCGATCGTCGTTGCGCAGGGCGGCGACGGTGCGGCACCCGACGCGGGCATCGCGACACCGCGCGCGGCGGTTGCCTCGCGCGTCGCGTTCGTCTACCCGAGCGCCTTCCCGCTGCGCGGAGCCGTGTCATGCAGACGCTGACGCAGCTCTGGCTGTTCTTCCTCGTCGTGCTCGCGGTCGTGCTGCTGCCCGGCATGGACATGGCCTACATCGCCGGCAGCTCGCTCGTCGGCGGCCGGCGCCAGGGACTGCTCGCGCTGACCGGCGTCGTCGCCGGCGGCATCTGTCACGTGCTCGCGGCGGCGCTCGGCATCGGCCTGCTGCTCAAGCTCGTGCCCGGACTGTTCAATGCCGTGCTGCTGGCCGGCGCCGGCTATCTCGCGTGGATTGCCTGGACCCTGCTGCGCAGCCGCGACGCCGCTGCGCTGCAGGCCGATGCGCCGCGGCTGTCGCCGCGTGCGGCCGTGCTGCGCGGCGCGCTGACGTCCCTGCTCAATCCGAAAGCCTATCTGTTCATGCTCGCGGTGTTTCCGCAGTTCATCGATCCGCAGCGCGGCCCGGTCTGGCTGCAGGCGCTCGTGCTCTGGCTGATCATCGCGGCGACGCAGGCGCTGATCTACGGACCGCTCGCGCTGGCCGCCGCCGGTGCGCGCGACTGGCTCGCGCACCGGCCCGCGGCGGGTCTGCGCCTCAATCGGGCCGTCGGTGTCGTATTGCTGCTGACCGCGTTGTGGACGGCCGCGGCCGGCTGGCGCGGCGGGTGATTCCCGCTACGGCGCGGCCGGCTCGACCGCGCTGATCGTCAGTTCGCGCAGCAGCAGCGCGATCTCGGCGCCGGTGACCGCGGCGCGCGATCCCTTCCATGCCTTGCGCGGGCCGTACAGATGCAACTCGAACTCGAGGAAGCCGTCGCGCTGGTCGGCGGCCGCCACGACGACGCTCGCGTCCTTCAGCCGCGGCGTGTCGCCGACTTTCCAGAGCGCGAGTTCGCGGCCGCGCGAGGTCAGCGTCACCGTCGCGCCGGGCGCGGGTACGTAGGCGTCGAGCGTGAAGTCGATGCGCACGTCGCGGCGCGGCGGCGCGAGCGGCAGCAGCAGGCGCGCCGGCGTGTGCACGAGCGTCGCGCCGTCGTGCGCGGGCGGCCACCAGCCGCCGGCGAGATAGCCCGCTTCCGGATTGCCGTGGTTGAACACGAGCCGCTGCGGCAGCGTGCGCAGCGGGTGACGCTCGGCGTAGGCGCGCGCGCGCGCGTCTTCCACCGCGTCGAGGAAATTGCGGCTGTCGTGCCGGAAGGCACGAAATGCCGCGATGTACAGAAGTCCGAGCGTGAACAATGCGCAGAGCAGCAGCCAGCGGCGCCAGGCGGGGACGGTCTTCATATGCTGATGAACGCCCCGAGCGTCCAGGCCGCCATGAGCCAGCCGTTGAACAGCGCGAAGCAGCCGGCGACGGTCGCGAGCGCGACCGGCCGGTTCTCGAGTTCGCGCGCCACGGCGATCCACACCGGAAACAGCACGATGCAGTAGCGCAGCAGCGAGTTCGCGATCTGGCCGCTCCAGAGCAGGCAGAGGATCGCGGCCACGAGCACGAACTCCTCGTACCAGCGCCGGCGCAGCAGCAGCAGCGACGCCGCCGCGATGCTCAGGCTCGCGATCGCCCAGAACCGCGCGGGGGCCTCGCCGGCCAGATGATTCGCGAGATTCTTCCACGGCGCGGCCGAGCGCCACTGCCAGCCCTGCTCGACGCTGCTCATCTGCGCGAATGCGTCGCCCGTGCCGTAGAAGCACCAGGCCCAGAACAGGAACAGGCCGAGCGGCGCGAACACGACCGGCACGAACACCTCGGGCTTGCGCCAGGGCGCGAGGAACAGGCGCCAGCCCTCGTTGCGCAGGACCACGGCGAGCGCGAACACGAGAAAGAACACGCCGTTCGCGCGCACGGCCGACAGCGCGGCGGCGGCGATGCCGGCGGCGAGATAGTGCTCGCGGCGCAGGTGATACATCGCCGCGGCGAGCAGCAGCAGGAACAGGCTTTCGGTATAGCCGGCCGAGAACACGAAGCCGTGCGCTCGCCTGCATCGACAGGCCGAGCAGGCGCGCATAGCGCTGCACGTAGAACAGCGCCGCGACGAAGCAGAGGTTCGCGAGCAGCACGACGGCTTCGATTGCGCTCAGGCCGAATGCGGTCAGGGCGTCGGCCAGCAGCGGAAACAGCGGGAAGAACGCATAGCTCGTCATGCCCGGACCGCCGTCCGCGCTCGTCGTCGTATAGCCCTTGTCGATGATCGCGAGGTACCAGTCGCAGTCCCAGCGGCAGAACGCCCGCGGCAGCGTCTCCGTGCTGCCGTCGCCGAGGGTCTGGCGAACCATGACGCTGACCGCGATCAGCGCCAGTCGCGACACGAGGTACAGCGCGACGATCGTCAACGCGATGCGCCACGGACGCTCGGCGGCGGGCGGTGCGTTCATCGGTCGGTGACGATGCAGTAGAGGCCGGCCAGCACGATGACGACGCCGGCGATTCCGCGCCACGACGGTTTCTCGTCGAGCAGCAGCACCGCACCGCCGTAGACGAGCACGAAGGTCAGCGCCGTGAACGGATAGACGCTGCGCAGCGGCAGCTTCGACAGCGCGAACACCCAGAGCAGCGTGCTCGCGCCGTAGAGCGCGAGTCCGCCCGCGAGCGCCGGATTCACGAACTCGACCAGCGCGGTACGCCCGGCGGCACCGACGCGGAACAGCATCTGTCCCGCGGCCGCGCAGAACGCACTGGCCAGCAGCATCGCGTAGACCTTCATGGTGCCGGGTCCACCGGCAGGGCGGTCACGATCTCGCGCACGATGTACAGCGGCCGGCGCTTGGACTCCATGAACATGCGGCCGACGTATTCGCCGAGGATGCCCAGGCATGCCAGCTGCACGCCGGCGAACAGGGCGAGCAGCACCGTCAGGCTGGCCCAGCCGCGCACCACGTCGAAGAACAGCCACGACACGAGCGCATAGGCCATCACCGCCAGCGCGACGCCGAAGCAGCCGAGTGCGGCCCAGATGCTGATCCGCAGCGGCACGACCGAAAATCCGGTGATCGCGTCGACCGCGAGGCGCAGCATCCTGCGCAGCGGATACTTGGTGACGCCGGCAAAGCGTTCGGCGCGCACGTACGGAAACGCGACCTGGCGGAAACCGAGCCAGGCGACGAGCCCGCGCACGAAGCGATGCTGTTCGGGCAGCGCGAGCAGCGCATCGAGCACCGGCCGCGTGACGAGACGGAAGTCGCCGACGTTCTCGGGAATGTCCACATCGGTGAGTCTGTTGAGCACGCGGTAGAACAGGCTCGCGCTGCCGGTCTTGAACGCGGTCTCGCCCTGGCGTTCGGTGCGCCGGCCGTAGACCACGTCGGCCCCCTGGTCCATCGCGGCCATCATCGGCGCGAGCAGTTCCGGCGGATCCTGCAGGTCGGCATCGATCATCAGGATGCGTTCGCCGCGGCAGAGCTGCAGACCGGCGCTCAGCGCGAGCTGGTGGCCGAAGTTGCGCGACAGCGACAGTGCGACGACATGCGCGTCGGCGCGCGCGATGGCCTGCAGCAGCTCCCAGGTGCGGTCGCGCGAGCCGTCGTCGACGAAGACGATCTCGTAGTCGTCGCCGGCCGCCGCGACGCAGGCCGCGCCGAGGCGCCGCGCGGTCTCGGCGATGACTTCTTCCTCGTTGAAGCACGGAACGACGACGCTGACGCGGGGACGCGGTCGGTCGTCGCGGGGCAGTGCGGTCGCGATCATGAGGTCTGCTGCCGGGTGCGAAGAACGTCGTATTGTGGCCGAGGCCACACCGCCCTGGCGACTGTACGATCAGGTCTCAGCCCTTGCGCTGCTGCATCCGCTGCCGCGCCAGCTGTTCGCCGACGCGCGCGAGCCCTTCGTTGGTGCTGACCCGCGGCGTGTAGCCGAGGTCGCGCCGCGCCGCGGCGATGTTGAACCAGTGCGCCGTGGAGAGCTGCTCGACGATGAAGCGCGTCAGCGGCGGCTCGGACTTGAGCCGCAGCAGGCTCCAGATGCGTTCGAGGTTGCGGCCGACGAAGCGCGCGAAGTCGACCGAGATGCGGCGTTCCTCCGGCGGCAGGCCGGCGGCCTTGAGCAGCGCGTTGATCATCGCGTCCTGGTTGACCGGCTCGCCCTGCGTGATGAAGTAGACCTTGCCCGCGATCGGCGAGCCGGGCTCGAGCCGGTCGAGCGCGAGCACATGCGCTTCGGCCGCGTTGTCGACGTAGACCGTGTCGATCTTCTTCGGCGTGTCGCCGATGTGCCGCAGCCGGCCCCTCGTCGAGCGGTCGATGATGCGCGGCAGCAGATGCGGATCGCCGGGTCCCCAGATCAGGTGCGGCCGCAGCGCGACGGTGGCGAGCTGCGGCGAATTCGCCGCGATCACACGCTGTTCGGCGCGCGCCTTGGTCTGCGGATACGGCGCGAGGAAATGCTTCGCATAAGGTACCGATTCGTTGACGCCGTTGAGGTCCTGTCCGTCGTGCACGACGCTCGGGCTCGACGTGTAGACGAGCCGTGGAATGCGGTGGATCTCGCAGGCCGCCAGCACGTTGTCGGTGCCGCGCACGTTGACTTCGTAATACTCCGACAGCGGTCCCCAGGCGCCGGCCTTGGCCGCCGTGTGCACGATCGCATCGCAGCCTTCGGCCGCCGCGGCGATCAGATCGAGGTTGCGCAGATCGCCCTGCCGCTGCTCGACGCCGAGCGTCGCGAGTTCGGGATAGTCGTGGCGATTGAACGAGCGCACCGCATGGCCGCGCGCGACGAGCTGCTTGCAGACGGCCTTGCCGAGAAAACCGCCGCCGCCGGTGACGAGTACTTTCATGGAAAATTCCGCAAAAATGGCGCTGCACAGCGAAGAACCCGAGGGGGATGGGTAGGAAGTAGAGAGAGCGGGCGCGCTTTCTCTATTTCCTGCCACCTACGCTCTTTTACTTGTTCAAAACGACCAAGGACGAATAGGTAGAAACGAGCGACCAGCGCTTTTCCCTATGTCTTGCTCCCTATTTCCTGCTTCTCAGGGCGCCTCGGCCAGATACGTATACCCCGTCAGCCCGGTTTCCAGCACGCTGTCGAACTGCTGCGCCGTCGCTTCGTCGAGGCCGGCCGCGACGATCTTGTCGCGATAGGCCTGGCGCAGCGCTTTCAGGTCGTAGCCGACGTAGTCGAGCATGATGTCGCAGGAGTCGCCGCGCTTGAACTGCGACAGCTGCGCGCGGCCGTCGGCGTCGACGTGCACGCTGACCGCGTCGGTGTCGCCGAACAGGTTGTGGATGTCGCCGAGCGTTTCCTGGTACGCGCCGACCATGAAGATGCCGAGCCGGTACGACTCGCCGGCACGCAGTTCGTGCAGCGGCAGGCTCACGTCGAGACCGTCCTCCTCGACGTACTGGTCGATGCGGCCGTCGGAATCGCAGGTCAGGTCGCCGATGACGCCGCGGCGCGTGGGTTCCTCGTCGAGCCGCGTCAGCGGCACGATCGGGAACACCTGGTCGATGGCCCAGACGTCCGGAATCGACTCGAACACCGAGAAATTCACGAAATACTTGTCGACGAGGCGCAGGTCGAGCTCGTCGATGGCCTGGCGGTGCGCGCGCTCCTCGGGCTTCAGCCGCGTGCGCACGATCGTGACGATCGCGTAGAACAGATCGTCGAGCCGCGCGCGGTCGGCGAGCGACAGCTGGCCGAGCGCGTACAGAGTCTGGCCTTCGGCGACGTGATGCAGGGCTTCCTGATACAGCTCCAGCAGCGGACGTTCGTCGAGTTCGGCGTGGATCTCGCGCAGATGGCGCAGCACGGCCGGTTCGTTCGCGCGTTCCGGCGGAATCGCGCCGCTGGGCGCCTGCTCGACTTCGCTGACGTTGACGATGAGCACGGCGTGGTGCGCGGTCATCGCGCGGCCGGCTTCGGTGATCACGCGCGGTGCCTTGAGGCCGTGTTCGGCGCAGGCCTCCGCGAGCGGCTGCACGATGGTCGCGGCGTACTGTTCGAGCCCGTAGTTGATCGAGCAGAACGAGCGCGAACGCGAGCCTTCGTAGTCGACGCCGAGGCCGCCGCCGACGTCCATCGTCGCGATCGGAAGTCCCATCTTGGACAATTCCACGAAGTAACGCACCGCCTCGCGCATGCCCGCGGCGATGTCGCGCACGTTGCTGAGCTGCGAACCCATGTGGAAGTGCAGCAGCTTCAGCGTGTGGTCGAGACGGTGCGAACGCAGCTGTTCGACAAGGTCGAGCACCTGGCGCGGGGTCAGGCCGAACTTGGCCTTGTCGCCGCCGGTGTTCTGCCACTTGCCGGCACCGAGCGTCGCCAGGCGCATGCGCACGCCGAGCAGCGGCTCGACGCCGAGCGCGCGCGATTCCTCGATGACGTGGCCGAGTTCGGACGGCTTTTCGATGACGATGTAGATCTCCAGGCCGAGCCGGCGGCCGATCAGCGCGAGCCGGATGTACTCGCGGTCCTTGTAGCCGTTGCAGATCACGGTGCTGCCGGGCTTGGCGAGCGCGAGCACGGCCATGAGTTCGGGCTTGGAGCCGGCTTCGAGGCCGAAGCCCCGGTCGCCATGCGCGGCGAGTTCGCCGGCGACGCCGCGCTGCTGGTTGGTCTTGATCGGGAACACCGCGGTGTAGCCGCCGGCGTAGTCCCAGTCGCCCATGACTTTCGCGAACGCCGCCTGCAGGCGGGCGCGGCGGTGGTGCAGGATGTCGGAGAAACGCACGAGCAGCGGCAGGCGCGAGCCCTGCGCCTGCGCCGCGGCGACGATGTCGTCGAGCGCGACGGCCGGTCCGTCCGGCCCTTGCGGCTGCGCGACCATGCGGCCGTGCGCGTCGACATCGAAATAGGTTTCGCCCCAGTAGGGCACGGCGTAGCGCTGGCGCGCCTGTTCCACGTTCCACGCATTCGTCATTGACGCGTTTCCTCAACTGTCCGAAAGGTGCGTCGCAGCGGCGGGCCTGGACGTAGAACCAGACAACGGTCGGCTTCACTTGAGCAAGTGAACCTGACCCCGTTGTCTCTTGCCGACGACCGGAAGCCTCGCACGCCGCGGGGCCGTCGGACCGCGCATTGTACCGGGCGGAGGTCTAGCGTCGATGACACCGCAGGACGCGACCCAAGTCGCCGGGGAACCGGTACAATCGCGCGCCCCGATCAGACCGCCTCCCCGAGAACCGCGCCATGTCCGAGACCTCCTGGTTCACCGAACAGCACGAGCATTCCGGCTCGTCGATTGGTTTTCGCGTCAAAGAAAAGCTGCACGCCGAAAAGACGCCGTTCCAGACCATCGAGATCTACGACACGACCGACTGGGGCAAGCTCATGGTCATCGACGGCTGCATGATGGTCTCCAGCCGCGACAATTTCCTCTATCACGAAATGATGTCGCACCCGGCGCTGTTCACGCATGCGCGCGCCAAGCGCGTCGTCATCATCGGCGGCGGCGACTGCGGCACCCTGCGCGAAGTGCTGCGTCATGACGAGGTCGAGAAAGCCGTCCAGGTCGAGATCGACGAGCGCGTCACGCGGCTCGCCGAAAAATATTTCCCGGAACTGTGCGAAGCGAACAGCGATCCGCGCGCCGAGCTGCTGTTCATCGACGGCATCAAGTACATGGCCGAGTGCGAACCGGAATCGCTCGACCTGATCATCGTCGACTCGACCGATCCGGTCGGTCCGGCCGAAGGCCTGTTCAACGCGGCGTTCTATGCGAGCTGCTACAAGGCGCTGCGTCACGGCGGCATCCTCGTGCAGCAGTCCGAATCGCCGCTCGTGCATCTGGATCTCATCAAGTCGATGCGCCTCGCGATGAAGAGCGCCGGCTTCCAGGCCGCGCGCACGCTGAACTTCCCGCAGCCCTGCTATCCGACCGGCTGGTGGAGCTGCACGATGGTGCGCAAGGGCGCCGACCTCGCCGGCTTCCGCGAACGCGGCGCGGCGAGCAAGCAGTTCCCGACGCGCTACTACAACGTCGACATGCACCGCGCGGCGCTTGCACTGCCGGAGTTCGTGCGCGAGGCGCTGGGCGAGTAGGCAGGAAGAGGGGAGAGGAGTGAGAAACGGGTAAGCGAGGCCGCTCTTACTCGTTTCTCACTCCTCTTCACTCGTTTTCTCGCTTCATGTCCGTCCCCGCCGCCTTCGCGTTCGTCCTGCTGCTGATGGCGCTGGGCCGCGCGCTGGCCTGGCGCCGGCTCGTGCCCGACAGCGCGCCCGACGCGCTGAACATGGTCGTGTTGTATGTCTGCATGCCGGCCTCGATCCTGCTGCAGGTGCCGAAGCTGCAGTTGGCTGCGTCGACGTTCGCCGTCGCGCTCGCGCCATGGCTGCTGCTCGCGCTGAGCACGCTGATCGTGCTGACCGCCGCACGATTCCTGCGCCTGCAGCGCAGCGACACCGCCGTGTTGCTGCTCGAGACGCCGCTCGGCAATACGTCGTTTCTCGGCTATGCGCTGATTCCGGTGCTCGCGAGCCCGCACGCGATGCCGTTCGCCGTGCTCTATGACCAGTTCGGCAGTTTCCTGATTCTGTCGACCTTCGGCCTGACCGTAATCGCCGTCTATTCCGGCGGCGAACGGCCGACGCCGGCGGCGGTCGCGAAACGCGTGCTGCGCTTCCCGCCGTTCCTCGCGCTCGTGTTCGCGCTGACGGTGATGCCGGCCGATCCGCCGGCGGAAATCACGAAGATGCTGCAGCAGGTCGCGAGCGCCATGCTGCCGATGGTCGGCATCGCGCTCGGCATGCAGCTGAAACTGCGCCTGCCGCGCGCGCAGTTGCTGCCGCTGGGGCTGGGCCTCGCCGGAAAGCTGCTGCTGATGCCGGCGCTCGCGCTCGGCGTCTGCGCCGCGCTGGGCCTGGAGGGCGACGCGCGTGCCGCCGTCGTCCTCGAATCGGCGATGCCGCCGATGATCACCGCCGCCGCGCTAGCCGCGATGGCGCGCCTGTCGCCGGAACTCGGCGCGGCGCTGGTCGGCTATGGCGTGGTGCTGTCGATGGCAACGTTGCCGGCGTGGCGGGCGTTGATCTAGGAACTAGAGATCGGCAAGCAAGAACTGTGTCCTGTTCCGTGACCAACGGGTCGAACAATTCCGGTGTCTTTTGCCGCGATACGTCGTTGCACCGCGTTGCCGTAGCGCGCTACGGCGCCTCGGTGCGCCTGGTCTCGCGACGAAATCCATCCGGAATTTTTCCGACGTATTTACGGAACAGGACACAAGAGGTTAGTAGGGTAAGAACGAGAGAACGCCCGCCTTTCCCAGTTCTTGCCTGCCAGTCTCCAATTTGCTTCAAAAACGAGAGGCGGCCTCCGCCGCCCCTCGCTCTCAACGGTCACGCACGCGCTCCGTCTACTGCGCGCAACTCGTCCCCGCAATCGACGTCACGCGTTCCAGCGCGAGCGTGCCCGAGGCAGTGAATGCCGGATCTGTCGACGTCCAGGCGACGCTGCCGGCATTGCAGCCGGTGAACGTGAAGGTCAGCGTGCCCCACGGCGGATTGGTGATCTGCGTCGGGTCGAAGTTCGGCGGGAAGCGGCCGCCGCGGCTCTTGACCGCCTGCATCTCGATGCGGTTGTTGACGAGCTGGCCGACGCCGAGGATCCAGACCTGGTTGCCGTTCGCGTCGAACGTGAACCAGAACGCCGTCACCGTGGTGTCGTTGACCTTCTCGAGCTGGAAGCCGTGGCCGCTCTGCTGCGGATTGAACCAGTTGCCGCTGACCGCATTGCCGATCGCGAAGCCCGAGCCGCCGCCCTGGACGATGATCTTGCCCGACATGCCGATGCCGCCGGCAGCGCCGTGTGCGCTGCAGTAGTAGCCGACTTCGCCGGCATCGGAGAAGGTCAGCGTCTGCGACCATTCGTTGGAGCTCGGCGCGCCGCCGGTGACGTAGCCGTCGCGGGCGCAGTCGTTGGAGCAGCGGAACGAGCCGTCGTCGGCGACTACATTGTGGAAACCGCCTGCATTGCGAAAAGTTACCGTATCGCCGGCCTGGATCGTCAGCGTCGACGGCGAGAAGCCGTTGCCGCTGCCGCCGACGGTGACGACGTGATTGGCCGCCGTGGCCAGGCCTGTGCCGAGCAGCAGGCAGACGCCCGCCACCAGTCGAACGAATCGCCGATTCATGAAATGCCTCCGTAGCGTAACGCCGCGCCGGATGCGCGGTTCGTTGGCTGTGAGTGCAGGCGGCGCGCGGAATGGTTGTCCGCGAACGTCAGTCCGCGAACGTCGGGCGCGTTCGCGTCAGAAGCTCCAGACCACGCTGGTGACCCAGCGCGTCTGGTCGCGTGCGCCGGTGTTGTAGCGCAGGGCGTCGGGCGACGACCACAGCAGCGAGGTATAGATGTAGACGTCGCCGACGCCGTAGCTCAGGCCGGCGCTGCCGTAGCGATAGCTCAGATCGGCGACGTGCAGATGCGCGACGCCGAGGCCGGCGTTCGCCGACAGCCGTCCGCGGATCGGCTGCCGATAGCTGAGTTCGGCCGATCCCGCAAAACCTTTTTGGGCGCCGAGATAGCTGAAGATGCCCGGCATGTCCGGCGACAGCGCGATGCTGAGCCGCCAGCGTCCGCGCCAGCCTATCGCGGCGGTCACGTCGTTGTAGCGCAGTTCGTTGCGCCAGACGTTCCACGGCGATTCGTAGTGCACGACACCGACCTTCGCCGACCAGTCGTCGTCGAGCGACCAGTAGCGGTCGGCATACAGCGTGAGCTGCGCGCCCGAGGACTGGAATGGCGGGCGTTCCTGCGACGCGCCGAAACCGGCGGTCCAGCCGTCGCCGCGGTAGTGCAGGTCGGCGAGCCATGCCGGCTGGCCGGAACTCAGGCTCACGCCGCGATAGACGTTGTCGGTGCCATAGCCGATCGCGCCGCCCCACTGCGCGTTCGCCGCACCGGCCGACAGGGCCAGACCGGCCAGCAGCGCGCGGCGGCGAAAAGCGTCGATGCGGGGGCCTGCCATGGCGCAGAATCTGCCTGAACTGTCGGTCGTCACGCGAACTTACACCGGGAGAAGTGGCAGGTTTGCGGCCGGGGTCACGCCCGAGTCCGCCAGAAAATTCCGACAGCGCAACCTTTTCGCGCCGGGCCGGTACTCAGAACTGAACTGACGGGATCCGGAAGCCGATGGAATCTATCACCGACGACAGCGGTGCGGGCAACGCCCCGGCCGTCCAGGAGGCCGAAGGCGACGCGATCGAGCGTAGCCTGCTGGCCGCCGTCGGCCGCGGCGACCGTATCGCGTTCGAACGGCTCTATCTGCGCCAGCATCCGCTGCTCGCGCGTTTCATCGCGCGGCATACCGCGCGACGCGATCTCGTCGACGAAATCATCAACGACGCGTTCTGGGTCGTCTGGCGCAAGGCCGCCGAGTTTCGCGGCGAGTCGAAAGTCGGCACCTGGATCATCGGCATCGCGTATCGCTGCATGCTCAAGGCGCTGCGGCAGAACGTGCCGGTCGTCGACGCCGATGCCGACGAGGCATTCGACCTGTCCGGCTCGGATACCGGAGAAAGCGAACTGCGCG
This sequence comes from uncultured Lysobacteraceae bacterium, assembly GCA_946480705.1. Next base: position 15,611 of record CAMLLF010000016.1, read on the forward strand.
AACTCAGCGACTGGGTGCGGCGCGGCCTCGCGCTGCTGTCGCCAGAGCAGCGCATGACGATGGAACTCGCGTACTACCTCGGCCAGTCCTGCGAGGAGATCGCCACGATCATGAACTGCGCGACCGGCACGGTGAAGGCGCGCATGTTTCACGCGCGCCTGCGCCTGCGCAATTCGCTGCCCGCACTCGGCGGCGACGCAGGGCCCGACGCGGCCACACATTCAGTACGGAAATGACCATGAACGACGAACCGAATGCCCACTGCCGCACCTGGGATCTGATTCCCTGGGTCGTCAACGGCACGGCGACGCCGGCGCAGCGCGAGCGCGTCGAACAGCATCTGCGCGACTGCGCCGACTGCCGCCACGAGTTCGCGCTGCAGCAGCAGTTCCAGGCCGGGCTGAGGATCGACGCCGGCGCCGTCATCGACCCGCAGCCGGGTCTGCAGCGCCTGCTCGCGCGCCTGGACCTCGAACCGGCCGCGGTCGCCGATGCGTTTCCGGCGATCGAGCGCGAGTTTCCCGCGCGCCGCGCGTCGCGCGGCTTCACGCCGTGGCTCGCGGCCGCGGTCGTCGTGCAGGCGATCGGACTCTCGCTGCTCGGCGGGTTCGTACTTGGCCGGCCCGACACGGCACTG